>JAYVBN010000028.1:0-10884 GCA_043750455.1 Bacteroidia bacterium
TTTTCAATAAGATTTGGAGCTATGTCGCTAGGTGTTAGTTTTTTTGTTTCGGCAACCAGATAGTCATGCAGTTTATTGCGGTTGATTAGGCTATCCCAACTTTCGGAAGTGAGATAGAATTTCCCTTCGTAAGAGATGATCGCTGATTTTACGGTTTTATAGATTTTCATAGAGGGCTTTGTTGGAATTGATTCTAATGGACTGACTGTATAAATATTTTTTATATTAAGGGCTGCTTAGTTCTTAATCGGAAACTCTTTAGAATCTACCCTGGCATTTTCCATTAATTTTTCAAGTTCTCTTACTTTTTCAGGATATTGAGCTGCAAGATCGTTTTGTTCGCCTATATCTTCCTTCAAGTTATATAATTCTGTTTTGCTATTGTTTATACTTCTTCTAACAATTTTCCAATCATCAGCACGCAAAGCCTGATCAAAACCTCTTTCAAAGAATTCCCAATACAGATAGGAGTGTTTCTGTTTTGTTTTTTGATCGTGGAGGACATTGTAAAACGAAATGCCATCAATATATTCAGGAGCTTTTTGATTTGATAATTCTGAAAGCGTTGGAAGAATATCCCAATTAGCGAATGGCTCTTCGCAAGTAGTTCCCCCTTTTATTTTTCCAGGTGCCCAGGCGATCATGGGAACCCTAATGCCTCCTTCATATAAGTCGCGTTTGAATCCTTTTAATGATCGGTTGCTGTCGAAGAACTCTACCTCCCGTCCTCCTTCCTGATGCGGTCCGTTGTCGGATGTAAAAAATACATAGGTGTTATTGTCAAGATTTAAGTCTTTCAATAGTTGCAGTAGCTTGCCTACATCTTGATCGAGTTGCCACATCATGGCAGCGAATGCAGCATTGGGCATCTCTTGCGGTCTATAGGAAGCATAGGAGACATTCACAAAAGGCTTTTCAGAAAAGATGCTGTGGCCATCTTTTATAAATGGTTTCAGAGATTCTTCTGTGGGGGCTCGCATTTCTGCATGCGGAATTGTAACAGGTAGATAGAGAAAAAATGGTTCAGCCTTATGTTCATTGATAAAATTCTGGGCAGCGTTAAAGATGAAAGGGTAAGTGTTAGTCATGGTATCCATCGGAAGTTTACTAAGAGTTCCATTTTTTACTTCCCACAGGTGATCCACATTGAATCTATGTGCGGCACGATGATGTAGATAACCTAAAAATTGATCCCAACCTTGCTTTTCAGGAGAACCACTATTGCCTTCGAGTCCAAGACCCCATTTTCCAAACATGCCTGTTGCATATCCCTTTTGCTTCATCAACTTAGCAAGAGTCATGTCATTTTCACGAAGTGGTAGTTCTTTGTTGCCCCGTATGTAAGCATTCCCCATATGCTTGCCTGTCATCAATGCGCAACGTGATGGTGCGCACACGGTACTGCCCGAGTAAAACTGAGTGAATCGGACACCTTCCTGTGACATCCTATCAATGTTGGGAGTTAGTAATGTTTTTTGTCCATAACTACCCAGATCTCCAAATCCCAAGTCATCGGCCATAATGTAAATGACATTAGGTCTGGGTTCATTTTTCTGTTGCGCATTTAAACAGGAAACAGAAATTGAAAGGATAAGAAAAGAATAGGATAATCTGTACATGACTTACTTTTTTTAGTTCGTGGGTTTTTAAGAGAACACCCTCAAATTATTCCCAGTTAACTCAGTATTGTATTTGGCTAGTCCTCTTGTGGCTGGTCCGGTTTTCACGGCACCGTTTTTATCGAATACACTTAAATGATTAGGGCACAGAAAATCTTGAGACGTAGATCGATAATTGACATTTGTGCCAGCATGAGTGCATGCCCGATCCACAGCAGTAAATTCACTAGTTGAAATTTTCGCAACAATAATTCCATCCTTCGATAAACTTCCCCCCACATTCAGCAAAGCGGAGTTCGCTGCCAATGTTAGATCAAGTGTAAAATCCACACCAGCAGTTGGAGAAGGATCATCGTTACTTTCACAGGAAACAAAACTGCAACCTGCGCATGCCATAAGGGTGCTAGTGCCCATGTACTTTAGAAATTCAGAACGTTCCATTTACTTTTATTTAGTTTTTTGAAAAATAGATTTAAAAATTTGATCGGATAGTTTTACTCCTAACAGTAACGCTACCCACCCTAAAAGTGTTATGTGCTCTGAAAAACTTCCGCCAGCATTAGGGAACGAACCTTGCACACGAGACAAATACGTCATAAAGAATATTAGCCATACGTAATATAAATAGAGTAAAGTTGTGATTGAAAATTGTTTTGAACTAAGTTTTAGTTGGCGATGGAGTTGTTCCAGCCACGGCATAGCAAAAATGAAAGAATACGCGATGAACCCTCCCGCCACACGATAGGGAACCAGCGCAATGCCTGATAGATATACGTAGGAGAGAAGCTCAGCGAGGTGTATTCCATGTGCGATGGCAAAGATTAGAAAGTAGTGTTCGGATAGAATTGATTTTAAGTTAATGTACGAGTGTTTCTGAAACAGAAAAATGAAACTAAAGATAACCAGAGACGCTCTTCCCGAAAATCGGGTAACGGCTTGTAGGGCTTCAAGTGTTACTCCATAATTAATAACTGCGAGCAGCGCAATGGCTACTTCAATAATGAGTGTGCTTAAGAGTGCGTTTTTGTAGTTCATCTTACTTTTATTTCTTCTTTTGTTATTGAATGATGGTATAGTTTAAAAAAAGATACCATAAAATATAAACCCAAAGCCAGAGTAAAAGCGCGTAAACGATATAAGAAGGAATTTCCATAATACGAAACCTCAGGTAATGAAAGGCAGCTCCGGCAAAGAGGAACCCAAACGAAGAGAGGATACCCACTGCCAGGAAAGTCGGCCAGGTGATGTCGCCACGAAGTGAGTCAATATCTTTTTCAAGGAAAGGAGAGACCAAAAAATAAAGCCCATATCCCAGAGCTCCCATACTTAAAAGCCCAAGGGCAAGCGTTAGCAGAAAAGCTACAATCGAAAATTTAGCATTACCTGATAAGTTTCTCCACATGGCTAAGGTTTCAAGAGCAGTTTGTTGCGGGATTTGTTTTCAATTTCCTTTCGGTTCATGAGCATCTTTCGAGATTTGCCGGTGGCAAACATCTCCGCTTGATCATCATAGTGAGGACTCATTACATTACCTGATTGACCCGAAGGAGAAATAGTTTCGCCAATTTCCACATTAGAAAAATCTGTGACCTTCCGCAAAGCTGGCCCTGAGGTGACTGGAAAATAGCCTGTGGTGTCTAAACTGAAACTTAAATTGTTGATCACCTCGCTGCCACCGTCCACAGCAAACGGCCCTACATTGAAGAATTTATCAAGAGGTTTTACTGCAGCTAATGGATGCGTATGTGTAAGCCTATGGATTTTTCCCCACGTCCAGTCTTCTGGATTAGAGCCGCACGTTTTAGTAAGGAGTTCTATCGTCTTTAGGGCAGATTTTTCGAACATGGCAGCTCGGGTTTCTTTAATTTCTTTTGTTTTCACATCGTCCCACCAGGGAGAATAATCATTTTTTAGGAACGGGTTAATAAAATTTTTGGAAATGGACGTGCCAAGAATTATTTTCGTTGCTTGAGCTCCTATCTCATCGCGCATGGTCAGATACATAATCTGCGAAAGCATGTTGTAATAAACGGATGGAGCAGTGTCGGTCAGTTTGTGATTGCCATCCCACTTTTCTAATTGTTGAATGATGGATGTATACGCTGGCTTATCCAAGGATTTTAAAACAAGCGCAATTTCCTTAGCTACCTCTGTATGAGTAAGTGACATTACATCGAGATTAATCGTCTTCATATCATCGGGTGACCATAAGTGATCCTGATTTAGAAATTCTAATACTCTTCCGGCACGTGCCTTTTGATAATAGTATCCCGGATATAGCACACCTTCTACCGAATCGGGTTGATTGTTGGTGGAGTACACATAACCCCAGGGAGGGTTGATGGCATGTGGATTTTTAGAAAAGTCATAGAATCCAAGATATTCATCATTTCCACTAGCACCATCCAGGAATAATTTGGACGCAACATGCTTTGGTCGAATGGGTAGTTTAGCAACGGCCCACCAGGCAATATTTTTGTCAACATCGCCATACATAATGTTGAGGCCTGGAGCAGAAATCAAAGAAGCAGCATATTGAGCATCAGCGAAAGTGCTGGCATGGTTGAGAAGGTACAATGCGTTCATTGCTTGATTTGTAACTTGTGTTAGAATCCACGCCAGTGCAACTGGATTGCTTTTTTCTGACGTGTGTTCAATTATTCCATTAATGATTGGGCCATGGCGAGAGGAATTGACTTCAAGTGTTACAGCTTCTTTGTCTTTTATACGAATGATTTCTTTTCTTGATTTTAATTCCTCCCATTGCTCTTTGAACTTTACCTGCTTCGGGTTTTCCGGGTTAGCAGTTTCTATAAAAAAATCAATATCATCATTTTTAAACATGGTGAAGCCCCATCCACAAAACTGATTGTTACCCAGTACTCCAAATGGGATGCCGGCCATATGATGACCATAGAATTTGAATCCGGGATATTCTAAATGAGCTTCGTACCAAACAGCGGGCTGGGAAAAACCAATATGAGTGTCGTTGGCCAAGATAGGAAAGCCGGTGGTTGATTTATCTGCTGATATTACCCATCCATTGCTGCCTTGCAAAAGTGGAACAGGTAGTTTAGAAATGGATTCACTGATAGATGAAATGAGTTTATCGAGTTGAGTGGCCTCATTCATGGCATCGTAGTTTGGAACCAGCAGAGCATCTGAACCAGTTTCCAGGACAAAATCTTTCAGGTATTCATCTCCGTATTTTGTTTTTATTTTTTGTAGTACAGGGTCAGTCCTTAAGCCATCAGCAAAGCCAAAGGAAAGATACGCTACAGCCAGGTAAATATCTTCTGGTTTAAATTCTTCTTTCGGGATGCCTATGATCGTAAACTCCAATGGAGTTTTTCCAGTTTTAATAAATTGGTTAATTCCCTTTTGATAAGCGAATATGTCTTTTTGATAAGCAGCGGTATCGTTACTTAAAAATTTCTCCACATGATCTTTTGCAAACTGATTGAGGCCTAGTGTTCGAAATAGTTTATCAGTCTTTAAAAAATCTGGCCCCAGTATTTCAGACAATCTTCCGCTTGCTGCCCGCCTGATCATTTCCATTTGAAAGAGCCTATCCTGCGCGTGCACATAGCCGAGAGCAAAGTAAGCGTCCTCTTCATTTTGTGCATAGATGTGAGGTACACCGTAATCATCATATAAAACTTCTACTTCAGCTTTCAGTCCGGCTAGTTTAAGTTCTCCAGAGTAGGTTGGTTTTGTGGTTTGTAGAAAGACAACAATGCCAATCATTACCAATAACAGAAGTGCTGCCAAGCCAATAAGAATACGTTTTGCTATTTTCATAGATTCAAGCTAAGTACGAAAGTTAAAATAATTGAACCGAAATTTTTACCTTGTTTCGAAATATTAACCATGAAAGTCACTCTTAGTTTTTTAGTTGTTTTGGTTTCTGCTGTCTCAGCTTTTTCTCAAAATAAATATGGACTGACTCCAGCAACGTTAGACGGATATAAGACCTCACTTTTATCGGATCCCGCGAAAGAATTGGTAGACCTGGAGAAATTCATACCTAATATTGTGTTAGACATCCGATACGCAACCACTAATAATTTTACCGGAGAGAAAATTTACAATTTGGCAAAAGCATATGCCAGAAAACCGGTAGCGGAAGCATTAAGAAAAGCTCAGGCTGATTTGAAAAAACAAGGACTCGGTGTAAAGATTTACGATGCCTATCGGCCATATGAGGCCACCGTTAAGTTTTATGAAACCTATCACGATACGACCTATGTTGCATCTCCGTATCGGGGCTCGCGTCACAACCGCGGCTGTGCGCTAGATATGACTATTATTAATCTTAAGTCGCAAGAGGAATTAAAGATGCCCACAGAATTTGATTCGTTTAGTAAAGATGCCTGGCCAACTACTCCCATTAGTGATCCAATAGCCAGCAAAAACCGATCACTGATCATTAATGTGATGCAGAAGTATGGGTTTAAAGTAAACGCCTCGGAATGGTGGCACTTTGATTTTATCGGTTGGCAAAAATTTGAGGTGATGGATATTGATTTTGAAGAACTAGAAAAATAGATGTTGGACAAAAGATGCTTGATTCTGGTAGATTAATCCGCTAGCATCAAGAATCATCAAACTTAAAGGAGTATGACTATACAAGACGCCCAAACCCAAGTCGACCAGTGGATCAAAACACATGGCGTTCGATATTTTAATGAACTTACTAACACGGCTATCTTAACGGAAGAAGTAGGTGAGGTAGCACGCATCATGGCAAGACGATATGGTGAACAATCAGAAAAAGAATCTGACAAGGACAAAGACTTAGGAGATGAAATGGCGGATGTGCTTTGGGTGTTGATTTGTTTGGCCAATCAAACCGGAGTTGATCTCACCAAAGCTTTTGAGAAGAATCTGGAAAAGAAAACCATTCGCGATAAAGATCGTCACCATCAAAATCCTAAACTGAAATAATCAGATTTGAAATCTAAGTTAAGCTAATAGAACTCCCTGCTCTAAACGAGGAACCACCTGATATTGATCAGTCGTCAAGCAATATTCAATGTCTTTGTGAATATTTAGCCGGTTCAATCTCTTCACGTGTGAGGAGGCGCTGAGAAATTTAACCATATCATCCTTAGCAAGAGTATAAAGATGCTGTGCAGCAAGCGGTGCATCGCAATCAGGCTCAATATGATTTTTAAGTTTGTCAACGACAGCGCCAGCAAACAAAGTGTCTTCCAGATTTACTTTTCCTTTCCAGCCTGCACACACAATGAGTACACTGTTTTCGCCAAAAAGTAAATACTTAACTACGGATGATAGATTTAAGAATGAGCCTATGACAATCTTCTTCGCACCTTTTGCTTTTTCAATGGCTTGTGTCCCGTTGGTGGTAGTGAATGCGATTTTTTTTCCGCGGATAGATTCATCCATATATTCAAACGGAGAATTACCCTGATCAAAACCCGGAACTTTCTCTCCATTGCGTTCCCCTGAAGTGATATAACCTTTTGACTTCATAGCCCTGCACGCGTCAAGGTCAGCAAATGGTGTGATGCTCTGAACACCGTGAGCAAAGGCCGTTACCATACAAGAAGTAGCCCGAAGAATATCCACTACAACAACTGTACGATCACTTACATCATAGAGATGCATGAGTTCGGGGCTAACACAGACGTCTATTGTTTTCATACTGTCTGAACTTTGATCCGTGTGATTTCTTTGATATTCATGATGGTTTGAATTTTTTATTTTGTAATCTATGAAAATCCAATTTGGTGTTCCCGAAATTGATGAGTAATCCAATTTCTAAATTGAACGCCTCTAGGTAATTTATTGCCTGAGCTAGGTGGACAGGTTCTAACTTGGTTTGTGCTTTCAGTTCGACACAGATATTATTTTCCACTAAGAAATCAACTCGTCTTGAGCCAACTTGCTTTTGCTTGTAAAAAATTGGCATTTCGAACTCTCGTGCGAAAAGAATCTTTTGTAACTCCATTTCATATTCCAGTGCCCTTTGATAAACAACTTCCTGAAAGCCATTGCCTAATGCATTGTGTACTTCCATCGCACAACCTATTATTTTTCCGGTTACTTCAGAATACTTGTATTCAGATTTTATCATGTAGTATCACAAGTATCATTGGAATCATAGTTCAGACTACTGGCATCTTACTCACAACTGCTTTCAATCCCTTTCCCCTTATTTCAATAAAAATTTCCGTACCAACATTGGCACTAGGTGTTGAAACATAACCCAGACCAATACCAATACCGAGCATAGGTGATTGAGTTCCTGACGTAACTTTTCCAATAACATTGCCGGCTGCATCTTTGATGGGATAATCATGACGGGGAATTCCCTTTTCGATCATTTTAAATCCAACAAGCTTTTTAGAAACGCCTGCTTCTTTTTGTTTTTTGATCGTGGCCGAGTTCGTAAAGTCTTTCGTGAATTTTGTGATCCAGCCAAGTCCACCTTCTAAGGGAGAAGTAGTATCATCAATATCATTTCCATATAAACAGAAGCCCATCTCCAGGCGTAGGGTATCACGAGCACCAAGGCCAATGGGCTTTATGTTTTCGTCCTTGCCTGCTTCAAAAATTGCATTCCAAACTTTTTCAGCGTAAGCTTTGTCAACATAAATCTCAAAACCACCAGCACCTGTATAGCCGGTATTGCTCATCACCACGTCTTTCACTCCCGCAAATTCGCCAATGGTGAAGTGATAATATTTGATAGAAGCTAAATCGGTCTTTGTTAGTTTTTGAAGAACACCAACTGCTTTTGGTCCTTGCACTGCGAAGAGACAGATATTATCTGAAATGTTTTTCATGTCAACACCTTTTGTATTGAACTTAGAAATCCAGTTCCAGTCTTTATCGATGTTAGAGGCATTTACCACCAACAGATAATCATTTTCTTTAATTTTATAAACGATCAGGTCATCTACAATCCCTCCCATTTCATTAGGTAAGCATGAATACTGTGCTTGTCCGTCAATCAGCTTAGATGCATCATTACTTGTCACACGCTGAATAAGATCTAATGCACTTGGTCCCTTCAAGGTAAACTCGCCCATGTGTGACACATCGAATACGCCAACGCCATTGCGCACGGTCATGTGTTCTTCAATATCAGATGAGTAACGCACAGGCATGTTGTATCCTGCAAAGGGAACCATCTTGCCACCAAGTTTTTCGTGTATGTGATTAAGTGGTACGAATTTTATATCCATAGGATTTTTGTAAAGAAGTGTACAAAGTTAACAGAAAGTCGATTGGGGACAGTCGCCAGACGTTAGTTATTTTGAGCGGTAAGATTGCTACGGTTTTCAAAAAGGAATTTATTGAATGCGGGTTGCCCAATGATTCCCGCTAATCGATCCAGCGCACCTTGGGCATATTCATCAAAGCCAAGTGCTATAGCTTCAATTGCGTACGCTTTCAATATTTTTGCTGATTGCGGATTGGCTTGTAATGCATCGACAAGAATGGTATATGCCTTCATCCTTTCCTTACTGTTGATTTTAAAAAATCGGGCAGAGGCGACAATGGCTTCATCAAAATACGGATTGGCGGTTGACAGCCATTCATAACTTTTAGTAGCCGAAGCTAAATTGCCAGCGCTTTCCTGAAGTAATGCATTGAAATAAATCAGTTCGTTTTTTTGATCGGAATTGAATGTAACTTCTTTCATTCTCTGTTCCAGCGAACGAGTATCCTTTCGTTCGGCCATAAGACGAAGTTCAGTGTGTCTGAAATCTTCAAATATCTTTTTGTCACTCATTTCAAGGCCAGCTATTATCTGAAAGACACTGGCAGCAGATACAAGGGCATCTAACTTTATAAGTTTTTTGGTTCTGTCAATTATGGCTTTGGCTTTTAAATCCGGATTAGTAATCAACGCTAATATGCGATTGAATGAAACAGAATCAAAAGCATCAATCCGATAACGACAGTATTGATATTTTTCAGAATCTGTGAATTTAATTACAATGTTCTCAGGAAGAGCCAAGACTCTCAAAATGCTTTCAGCCATTTGAAGTTGAGTTGTATCGCGTTGAGCTTTCAAACTGTCCCATGCCACAATAGCTTCACCAATCCGATTGCCTTCGGAGAGCGCTACAGCATTGGTTAACGCAGCTTCCGGATAGTTTTGACTGATGGCAAATGTTAAAAATTTTAATGCCACATCGGGCGCACCTTGTTCCAATGCCCAAAGTGCGAGTATGTTATTGTATTTGCCTTGAGAGTCGCTGAAGAAAACAACTTCTTCTAACAGCTTAAAGGCCTTGCCTATCTGACCATCTGCATAAAGCGAGAACGCACTCGCAATGAGAAGATTTTCTTTATATCCTGAATTGCTTTTGATACGGGCAAGTTTTATCGTTTGGTTGATCGCAGAAGAATCCACTTCGCCAAGGTGATTGATCAAATAATTGTTAAGCAACGTGGCAGAAAATAAATCGAGCACGGTATCTTTTGGAAGAGGCAGATTCATTTCAATTTTTTCTCCCTGAAGGTTGGCTAGTGCCAACACGTTTGCCTCGACACCTGCATGGGTTGAGCCAATGAGATTGAATAAAGAGTCAGCATCGATGGATAAATTTTTACTGGCTATTAATCCTACCATATTTGTTTCGGCAGAATTTTTTGACAGCGGGTCTTTTCTTGATTCCTCCAAAAGAAGAAGTGCAGAGTCGAGCATATCTAACTTAGCATAAATCAGTCCTTGTGTATTTTTGATGACTCCACTTTTAGGAAAATCTTTTGAACTTTCTTGAAGCGTAAGCAAAGCTTCCAGCCAGGAGTGACTGCGTTGAAACGTATTTGCCCAGTTCAAATACGACATCTCAGTTGGTCTGGTGCCCGAAGCGCGTTTGTAAAAAGTTCTTTCTTTAGTGTCATTCCCACGATTGGCTTCAAGGTTTGCAATGGCATAGTTGGCGTGATGATTTTGGAATCCATACAAACCCGCGGTATTAAAGTAAGCCTCGGCTAATTTTGGACTATTGGATTTATAAATATCGGCCATAGCATTGTAGTAGCCGGCTTGCGCATTTCGTACGGGCACCTGCCATGTATTATAAAATACAAAAGCGAGCGTAGCAATTAATCCCGCAAAGCGGAATGTAAAATAAGGCATGTTGTTAGGTTGATACAACACTCTATACACCTGAAGGTTTTCATTGAGCATGCCCATGAAATTGGAGAGCACATATAATAAAAAGATAATCCCAAAACCGAGATGACTGTAAATGATTACATCGCGAAGTGCGTCAATGGC
>JAYVBN010000029.1:0-9173 GCA_043750455.1 Bacteroidia bacterium
AGTAAGGCTGGGTCACCCAACTTCAAAGAAAAAACCAATCAATCACTATCATTTTATGCGTTTTTTTTCAAACTCTGAAAAATCGCGGAACTCAGGAAATACCTGAAGGTTTAAAAAAAGCTGTGTTCAACTCATTTTCGGCTTTACTATTACGGGCAAAATAAGTTTGGAAGGATATTTTTTGCTGTGATCTAAAGTGTTGCACTGGTCAGGCATGCTTACAATGACGTTCCATCTATTTTGGGTAATTACAATGACTTTAAAAAAATCTCACATCATGGGCTGGCCTTCCTTCAATAACAAAAATTGTTCTTGGGGAACATTAAGTTTCTCCATGGCTTTTATCAATTCTACTTTAGGATCATCTTCCCCGTCATCGGCCAAAGGAAATGTGCCGTAGTGATCGGCAATACTTACTTTGGCTTTTACTTCCAGGTGAATTCTCACCGCTTCTTCCGGGGAGCAATGAATAGGCGACATAAACCACTGCGGCTTATATGCTCCGATGGGCACAAGTGCAACAGCTATTGGTGAACACCGTTCTCCAATCTCTTTGAATGTTTTTTCATTATAGCCGGTGTCTCCCACAAAATAAATATTGCCTTGATCTCTTTTGATTACATAACCACACCAAAGTGTAGCATCCCGGTCGAACGTACCCCTGCCAGAAAAATGTTGTGCGGGTACGGCCTGAACTTTTAAAGAATCGCTTAGCGCAATCTCGGCCCACCAATCAAGATCGCCATGACCGGAAATATTATTTTGTTCCAAAAAAGCTTTTAGGCCAAGTGGCGTAACAATCTTTGGTTTATGGATTTGAAATATTTTCATCATCACTGGAAGATCAAGGTGATCGTAATGATTGTGGCTCAGGAGCACGACATCAATTTTAGGAAGGTCTTCAAATTTAATTCCCGGAGGCCGCATACGTTTGGGGCCCGCAAACTGAAATGGACTTGTGCGCTCGCTCCAAACAGGATCGGTAAGAATATTTATTCCCGCTACCTGAATCAGAAAAGTGGAATGGTTAACATAAGTAATCCGTAGTTCATCTGAAGTTGGCACAGGTTTATCCCCGAAAGGGATTTCTTTATTCTCTTTCCATGGACCTTGTTGCCGTTTGAGCATCCATTGCATCACATCGCCAAGTCCTTTGGCCTTTAAACCGGTTGGATTACTGAACTGCTTACCATCAAAATGATCAGACATCGGGCCTTTGTATTTGGGGCCAGACAGAAAAAAGCCGAAGCCAATAGCTGCTGCAAAAAATCCAGCTAAGAGCAAGAGTAGTATGATCCTAAATTATTTATAAATAAAAAAGGAGCCTTACAGCTCCTTAGTCGAAAACTTTATTTCTTTTATTGTGCCAGTTGGGCAATCTTAGCTAATGGAATTGAGTTTGCAAACGTGGTAATCTCCTCTTCATTGGTATCATCCATTCTCAAGGTGAGCAAAGTATTGTTCATGGGAACCTGCAATTCATAACTGGTCTTGCCTGTTTCGGTACTCACATTTTTCGTGAGAAGCGATTTATATCCTTGTACTTTAATCTGCTTTTGATTTTCATCGCGCATCATACCTCCCATAACAGGGTTAGAAAGCATTGAACTTAGTGCGGTAATCATGGGTGAGTTGTTCATAATTTCAATATTACCTGACTTTGGTTCCACCCCGTATTCGCGGTGAACAAATAGTCCTGTGATTGACCCGCTTCCGCCTGTTACATTGTCACTCTTAGCATTGTAGTCCAACGTACCAAGTTTAGTGGGGAGCATTTTCATGATCTCCTTACCGATTGCAATGTCTAGGTCACGAAGCATTTGCTCCATGGCAAACCGTGCGTCTTCCAGTTTTCCGGCACCGTAAGCTGTTCTTGCCGAAGCCAGGTTCTTATCGAAGTCTTGTGCTCCTGCTATTGTGGGAACAACAAGTAACGTTATCATAATAAGTTTTTTCATATCCAGCATTTTCAAGTTTTCAAATCAATCAATTTCCAATTACCTATTGTTCGCCTAACATCTTCTTAATGCCGTCAATGTCTAGTGCCTCAGCGGCTTTTATCATCTCTGGCTCTGTGGCAAAGTTGACTCCTTCATAAACAATGAGTGACGATTGTCCTATTGGCACACTTAGTTTATATCCGCTTCCTTCATCATATTCAATAATGGCGCGATTACCTTTTACTTTGGTTTGTTTCCATTTTTGTTCGCCACCATTGGTTTGAGCATAACCTCCTGAAGAAAAGTACATATTAACAGTCGACATCCACATTGCGTTGTTAGCAATGGTTACCGTTAACTGCTTTTCCTTATCGTCATCATACTTTCTCAGAATAGTTAATCCTGCCCAGCCAGCGCCTGTGCTTGTTACCTGGTCTTCTTCCTCTACTTTATTCAATCCATTGATAGTTTCTGGAAGCGATTTTAAAATTTGGTTTCCAATTTCAAGTTCAACACCCAACATCGCTTGTTGCAATGCATATCTGGCTTCGCCATAACTTGCGGCCTTATAAGAAGTTTCAGCATCGGTCAGGTTTTGTTTCACATCGGGTGGCGCTGAGCTTAATCCTCCTCCACTTTTATTAGAAGGATTGTTTGATCCTCCTGAGGTGCTTCCGTTTCCCGAAGTACCACTTCCTGTCGTGCCGTCAGCACCACCCTGGCCTGTACTTGGATCTGTCTTCTTTTTGTCTTTCCCATTAAAGAGTTTATCAATTGCTTCGCCAGCCTTTTGATCACCTTTATTTTTGAGTTTGTTCAATACTTGTGCTTGAGCTGTCGAGATGCTAAGAGCAAGGGATGCTGTAAGCAAGAGCGCATAATGCTGTTTCATATGCAGGATGTTAATGTGAATATAAAGTTACGTAAATTTCATTACTAATTTGTGTGACCTTCATCTCGCAAAAAAGCAAGCGATTGTTATAAAATTTAAATGAATAAAACTCCTGTACCCTTCAACTTTGTATTGGAATATCTTTCGACAGTGGACGTTGTGATTCGCCCTATGTTTGGATGTCATGCCATTTATACGAGCAATAAAATTGTCTTGATCCTACGAAATAAAAAAGACTTTCCAAAAGATAATGGAGTCTGGCTTGCCACAACACCTGAACATCATGAAAGCTTAAAAACTGATTTTCCTTCCATGCGGTCTATCTCATTATTTGGGAAGGGTCTTTCCGGCTGGCAAAATCTTCCTGATGATGCAGATGATTTTGAAGAGTTGGCTATCAAAGCGTGTCGATTAATTTTAAAAGGCGATCACAGAATTGGTAAGGTGCCGATTGGCAAAAAGAAGAAAATTAAAAGTAAGACTGAAGAAGGAAGAAATTAGCATTCGTCTGTCATTCTCTTTTTTACTTTCATTGGTAATTTATCCTTTACCAAATCATAGGACTGTTGAATGAAATGCTCCCATTCATTTTTGCTGAAACCAGAAGCATCAATTAATATCCATTTGTGGCGGGCCATGTAGGGAGCTGGAATAATTCCCTGACGGTTGCATAACTCTTCAAATTCTTCCGTCAAAACCCTCAATGAAACTTTTAGATCACCACTCAGGACAGCAACACAAAACATTTTCCCTCCAATTGAAAAGCATAGGTCGTTGCCCCATTTGATATCTTCGGTAACGGCCGGCAATTCTTTGCAAAAGACCTGAAGAGTCTCAATATCCATTTCTATTGTCTTTAATGAATTTTTCTCCGCGGATCAGTTTTACTAACATAAACTCTTCCAATCTGTTCAAATTCACCTGTTTCTATGTCCAAAAGCGAAAATATCCGTTAAGGTATTTAACTTGTGCTTCGTATGAAAATTGAAAAGTATAGTTTCCTCTTCCTCCTTCTCGGCTTGTTTTTCAGCTCATGTAAAGAGGTTTCCTTTAAAGAACCGCAACCGGCTGGCGTTACGGAATTAAAATCTATCCCCGAAAAACTACAGGGCTGGTATCAGGCAGGCGACAAAAATAACAAAGAAGATACGGATACTTTGATTGTCGAATCGTGGGGATATCACTTCAAAGATAAAGACGATAAAGATTGGCTGGGTAAGGGCGCTCTAAGTGATTCTCTTATTATCAAGTTTTATAAGGATTATTATTTCGTCAATTTTCGTTCAGGCAATCAATGGGTTTTGCGCTTGGTTAGTCAAAAGGCAAATGGCACACTCGAGTTTTTATCAATTGATATTGGAGATGACGCCAAGCAAAAAGAAATTCTTAGAAAAATATCAAGGAAATTCAAGGTAACAGAAATTAAAAAGGAATCAGACACTTTTTACCAGATTGCCCCCACCAAAGAGCAACTTATGCAACTTATCCAGGAAGGATACTTCACCGGAATTGAGTTAAGTAAAATAAAATAAACCCGATTCCTAATTTTTCTTCTTTTTCAACAAACCGTTGAGTTTGTTTTGAAGAAGCTTCTGAGCATCCTGTTGTACGCTTGTCTTAGTAGTGTCTTGTGTTGGGGATTGCGTGCTATCTTTCTTAGGCTTGAGAATATTATTAACTATATCTTTTGGATTTGTGCCTTCTATGGCCTGCTGAATAGCTTCCTGACTTTTTTCTTCTGCCTTCTGGGTTACCGCTTCTTTGACCGCTTCCTTGGCTTGTTGTTTTTGCTCCTGTGCCATCAGTGTCGTCTTAGGATTGTTATACGTTCCGCCAACACCAATCGTCAATGGAATTTCAGTAGTGGAGTTGTTCGTGCCTGCATATTGGTTAACAAGACTGTTGAACTGTGAACCTAACTGTCCAGCCGGTACCATCATCTTCAAGGAATAATCAATTGTGCCATCTACACCTGTACTGCCAGAAATAGTTGTTAAGTAGCTCCCAAACTTTACATCAAACGGCTTAACACTTAGCCTGCCATCGCTGATGGAGGCACTCATCAAAACATCTTTTAGCGAAACCTGATCGGTGTCACCTAATTTAGTAAGTGATGTTACACCCGAGACTAACTTAGACTGTGTAAGTGCGGCTTGAGCAATCTTTACAAGTCCTCCTCCATTCACAGTTGTCATTTTTGGCATCAGGTCCTGACCAAGTTCACCATTTACTTTAAAGTCAGTAGAGAAGTTTCCGTTTACGAGACCAGCAATAGGCACATATGTTTTTACTATTGAGAATGAAGTAGCTGCTTGTTGAATAGACATACCATCGATCTTCAAAGCAAAATCATATTTAGGATGGTGCAAATCTTTTGGATTGTATGAACCATTTACTACAAAGGCTCCGCCCAGCATGTTGAATTTTACATTACTCATATTGGCAATGCCATCTTTTGCAATAATATCTCCGTTCAGGTCGGTCATGGTATAATCCATCATCTTCACAGTTTTGATAGATGAGCGCAATATGAAATCAATATTATCCGGAATTGGAATGACACCGAATGAGGCCGTATCTGTTGGTGTAGCCGGTGCTTCTGTTTCGGTCATAAACTCATTTAGGTCAAGCAGGGTAGAATTAAAATCTACGTTGCCTTTTATAACTTCATTTTTTCCAAACACATAGCCAATGTAATTGCTAACCGCACCCGACACAGCAAAGTCGCTCTTCCCAATTGTACCACTTGTGTTTTTTAGTTCTATCTTCTTTGGATCAAATACCGCATCCGAGTTGCTCACTGTTACATCATACGGCATATCTTTCATAGTAAACTTGAAATCCTTCAACGAAACGGTTCCACTCGTTGGCAAACGGTCGTAACGTTCAGCCGTTACATCCGACATTTTTCCCTTCGTTTGAAAATCTCCTTTTACTTTTCCGGCCAATGTCATTCCGTCAAGCGGAAATATCTTTGTCATTTTTTCAATGTCAACTCCACCATTTGCTTTTATGTTCCATGTGTAATCATCCAGGTTTTCAAGCGTGAGATCTGCTGTAAACTTCTCGTCATCCATCACCATGGAAAAATCAGTAACCGCAATAACCGTCTCGGCCATCTTACCGGAAGTATTTTTTATAGTCGATTGAAATTTCAAGTCGTGCAAAGGCAATGGAAATTCAGCTGATTTTACATAGCCATCCGTTAAACTCATCGAAGCATTTACTGTCGGAATGATTTTCTTAATACTATCATATACCCCTTTGGCGGAAGCATCAACAGAATAGGTTCCTTTCATTTCAAGGCCTTCCATGGGAAACATTTTATTCAGTTCGGCCAGGTTAAGTTTCGCTTTCAGGTTGCCATCCATTCTGTAATCTTTCAGATTTTGAATAAGCAGTCTTGCCTCCACAGGGTTTGAACCAAAATCAAGGTGAAGTTTCTTAAGGTCTACAACAGTATTATCAATCACACCATCTTTGTTGTCGATCAACAAATCCATATTGATGTTATTTACAGCCGTTGGCAGGTCGGGATATTTAAACATAGCATCTTTCACCAACAAGCCAACATTAAAGGCTGGCATTTGCGTGTCGCTGTAGGTTCCCTTTGCAAATCCATTGAAGGATAAGTCTCCTTTTGTTTCAATGCCGCTAAAGTCTTTGGTGTACATACCTGGCACCAGTGATAATAAACTCTTGAACGTATTTTCAGGGCTCTTAAAACTGATGTCCATGCCGTAGTCTTTTTCATTCATTTTAAACCAGCCATCAAAGCTCATAGCAAAGTCGTTCACCTTGGCAGAGTTTTCCTTGAACGTATACTTTGAATAATCTTCGCTGATGGAGATCACCATATCAATTTCTACCCGCTTATCGGTAAGCAATTCCATGTCTCCGTAGGAGGTGGTGATGGTATCAATAACGGTCTTCGTCTTCAAATCAAAAACATCTTGCGTAAAGTCACCGCTGCCTTCATGATTGAGTCCTTTTATCGACAAAAAGTAAGGCATGGTCTTGTCATCGTAAACAACCTGACCCTCTACAATTTCCCAGTGGTCAATCCCAAAAGAAAAATTGCTTGGTTCTTCTGTTACGGTAACAGTATCTGTGGAAGGATAAGTAATGTCATAGTTAGCACGGCCATCGGCCAGAACATTTATGGTAATTTGAGGCTTCCCAAGCGTAATGCCTTTTATACGAAGTTGATCTCCAAAGATTAATTCCTTAAGGTTCACTTCTACATCCAACTCCTCTATTACAAAAAGAGGAACGCCTTCAAATGGCGCGCGGTTAAAAACACCCAGTTCCTTTACCTCCACAGTCATATTAGGAAAATTGCGGAAGAGTGTGAGGCTAAAATTGTTCACATCGAAAACAACATCGGCATTCACAGACTTTGCAATTTCTTTGTCAATGGCCGCTTTGATGTCATCCTTAAAAACAATTGGAACGATAATGGCGGCTGCCACCAGCAGCACAATAAAAATTCCAAAGCCGATCAATACTCTCTTCACGATTTTCATACACAAACTTTTTTGAGGAATGTAAAATTAAGACAATCTGACTTTAGTTTTTTCGCCTTCGGCCCGAAAAACGTAATATCATTTAAACGAAGAATGTTACTTACTATTCTATAACCAACGCAATAGAATGTTTACTAACTTTTTCATCGTGTTAGTATAGGGTGGATATAAAAAATAGAGGCTTGAAAATCCACTTTTTTGAGTCAAAACAGGTTTTTCATTTGAAAAGCTCATAAACCCATATTGTCCGTGCGCTTTCCCAATTCCGCTGTTACTTACACCACCGAAAGGCAAATTAGGATGGGTGAATTGCAGAACGCAATCATTGACAACTACAGATCCTGCAGAGGTTTGTGACAAAATGATTTCTTTGAATTTACTACTGCTGGTAAAAACGTAAAGAGCCAGAGGCTTAGGCTTACTATTAATAATTTGAACCACCTCCATTGGTGACCTAAACGTGAGCACCGGCAATACTGGGCCAAAAATTTCCTCTCCCATAATCCTGGAATCTTTAGGAACATCCGATAAAATCATAGGGTAAATAAATCGCGTTTGTTCATTGGCGGCACCACTCATCTCAATTTTGGCTCCTTTTTGCAAGGCGTCTTGTATAAGTTGGTTAATACGAACAAAATGCCGGTCGTTTACAATCCGAGCATAGTTCGGTGAACTTTCTGAAATCAAATTCTGCTCACCAAATAATTTGAGCACATACATTTTCAGAAGGTCAATGAATTTGTCTTTGATTTTTTCTTCCACCAAAACATAATCAGGGGCAATACAGGTTTGGCCATTGTTCAGGAATTTTCCGAAGGCAATTCTTTTGGCGGCATCCGCAAGGTTAGCCGTTGCGTCAATAATGGTTGGGGATTTTCCTCCCAACTCAAGAGTTATGGAAGTAAGGTTCAATGCCGCAGCCTTCATCACTAGTTTTCCAATCGAGGGACTTCCGGTGAAAAATATATGATCAAATGGAAGGCTAAAAAGATATGATGAAATTTCCGCTCCGCCCTGAACAACTGCCACGATATCTTCTTCAAAGATTTCTGCCATCATATCTTTGATCAATTCAGAAGTATGGGGAGTTAATTCTGATGGCTTAATGATGGCGGTATTTCCTGCTGCAAGACAAGATGCCAATGGGCCAAGGCAAAGATTAAACGGGAAATTCCACGGTGCAACTATCAAACAAACTCCCCTGGGTTCAACCCTAACTTCAGCACGGGTTCCAATGTAGGTCAGCGGGGCATCAATTTTTTTTGGTTTGCTCCATGATTCTAAATTTGAAAGCGCGTGACGGATCTCTGTTACTACCGGATAAATCTCTGATGTATCTACTTCTGGCAGCGGCTTTTTAAAATCAGCATGAACGGCTTGCTTAATTTTCTCGCGGTTAGCAAAGATCCAATCATTAAGTTTTCTTAATCGCTCTTTACGATTGGCTATGGGCTCTGCCCTCAATACTAAACTCTTGATTTTTTGCGCGCCTAAAATCTTATCAATTCTTGCCGTGTCCTGTTCTATAGCGATTATCTCCATGGATGTCAGATCTTATTTAAAGGTATTAAATTTTGCTATCCCAATGTTAAGCCAATGTTACCAAATTTGGTAAATATTAATATTTAGTTAATTTTATACTTATTCTGGTAACATACACGTAACCTTGAGGAGAGCAATCGCGATATTTCTAATCATCTTACCAACTTTGGTGACAGGTCAGGTATCTCCTATTTTTCAGGAACTCATTGCCACTTCATCTACAAAACCAACGCTTAGGGAATCCGAAAAGCTGACTAACTATATTCAATCCCT
>JAYVBN010000030.1:0-2715 GCA_043750455.1 Bacteroidia bacterium
TCAGGAAAGAGGAGGTAGAAGAAAGCGTTTCTTTGAGATTACGCATCAAGGCAAGCTAAGTCTCCATCATGTTAAAGACTTGAGGGATGAACTCTGGAAACTTTCTAAAGCAAAGCTTTCTCTTGTCAGATGAAAAAGCAAAACATTAAACCGCCCATTTTTGCCGACAAACTCTTTGAGTGGTATTGCGGCAACGCTCCAATCGAAGACCTTCGCGGTGACATGGAAGAATTGTTTTACACTAACCTTGGAAAGATGTCAGTCGCGAAGGCGAAAGTGAAATATTGGCAACTAGCGTTGTCACTCATTTTTTCTTACGCCATCAAGAAACGAAAACAGAAATCTGCTTATCATCAGTATTCAAAACAATCAATCAATTTAAGTATGCTTAGAAATTATTTGAAAATTGCTTTTCGGAATTTAATCGGCCATAAAGCATATACACTTATCAATGTGCTCGGGTTAGCCATTGGAATCGCAAGCTGTGTCCTGCTGGCTTTATATGTTAATAGTGAACTTTCATACGACAAAGACTTTATTGATTCCGAAAAAATATACAAACTCATTCTAGAGCGAAAGCATCCAGACCAAACCAAAATTCAGGCAGGAGTTCCTCATTCTTTTGCAAGTGTGTTGGTCAAGGATTATCCTGAGGTAGAGCGAGCAACAACGATTTGTGGTCCATTTGATGACATGATTATTTCTTACAAAGGTTCTGACAAAACCAATCTTAAATTTCTTGAGAATGATGTGTATGCTGCCGATAGTAATTTTTTCAAAATATTTAGTTTCAAAATTTTGAAGGGAGACTGGAAGACCATGCTCCAGCATTCGAAAAGCATGGTACTCACCGAAAGCACAGCGAAGCGGCATTTTGGTGATGAAGATGCCTTTGGAAAGTTGATAACCATGTCGGGCGATGTTTTCACTGTTACCGGAATTTGTGAAGACCCACCTGCTAACACTCACTTAAAATTCGGTTTACTAATTTCTATCCATACCATCGAACGGTTCAATCTCGATAATTTTAATCGACCTGATTCTTATTGTTACTTAAAATTAAAAGAGGGCGCAAATCCATCATCGCTTGAATCAAAGTTTCCAAAAATGGTGGACTCGTATGCGGCTGCTGACTTTGAGCGGGTAAATAAAACGTCATGGGCAGATTACAAAAAAGCAGGAAATGGGTATGCTTACTTTTTACGTCCGCTTACAAGCATTTACTTAGACCCAGACAACATTGGTGGAATGAAACCTAGTGGTAACATCATTTTGGTGAGGATACTGATTGCCATCTCTATTCTCATCTTCACCATTGCTTGCATCAATTTCATAAACCTTGCCACTGCTCGCTCTAATGAACGAGCGAGAGAAGTTGGGGTTAGAAAGGTACTAGGTTCATTCAAGAGGCAATTGATACTTCAATTTTTGAGTGAGTCTTTCATCGTTAGTTTTATCGGAATGAGTTTAGCTGCTATTCTAATTGTTATTTCATTGCCGTATTTCAATCTTCTTACAGACAAAAATTTGCAACTCGCTTTCAATACACAAACATTTTTGGGATTCATTATTCTAGTTATTGGACTAGGCCTTTTAGCTGGGCTTTACCCATCTTTTGTATTGTCGTCATTCAAGCCAGTTAATGTGTTAAAAGGCAATTTCACGGCTACCTCAAAAGGTAAATGGATACGGAGTGGATTGGTTGTGTTTCAATTCTGGATTTCAATCTCATTGGTAATTTGCACGTTGATAATGCAGCAGCAGACAAAATTTCTTGGCCAAAAAGACTTAGGTTATAATAAAGAAGCATTGCTTGTAATAGAAGGAGACTTTCACATGAAACCTAACTTTACACGTAATTTAGTTGAGGAAATTAATAGGTTGCCCCAAGTACTGTCTGCTGCCGGAAGTTTATCCATGCCTTCAATGGATGGAATTTATCCCCAACAATATCAGTCAGAAGATTCACCTGAAATAAGGTCAATGCACACCATGTATATAGGAGTCGAATTTGCAGAAACAATGGGCTTTAAGTTACTCGATGGGAAACTGTTTTCCGTTGCAACAAACGATTCACTTTCAGTAATCTTAAATGAATCTGCTGTAAAAACATTTGGCTTGTCAAATCCCATTGGCAAAAAGATAACTTTTATTGAGCAAACGTATGGTTCTGGAGAGCGAACTACCTTTAGCATTATTGGGGTCATTAAGGACTTTCATTACAGAACGTTACATGAGGCAGTCAACCCATTGGTTATTCAGAGTAATGAAATCATATTCAGCCGTATGAGCTATGTAGTGGTGAAGATTAAACAAGGAAACTATGTAGAAGCCATTTCACAGATTGAATCAAAGTGGAAAGAATTGGCACCTGATATGCCTTTTCGATTGAGGTTGGTTGATACTGTTTTAGAAGCTCATTACCAAAAAGAAAAACGAATGAGCAAAATCTTCACACTGTTTTCGTGCCTTAGCATCTTTGTGGCCTTAATAGGATTGTTTGGTCTTTCTGCTTACACAGCCAGCTTGCGCACCAAAGAAATGGGAATCCGCAAAGTATTTGGTGCTGGCATAGTAGATGTATTTCTTCTGCTCACGAGGGGACTTGCTAGGACAGTTTTAATTTCATTTCTATTGGCAGCTCCGATTTCATGGTATTTAATGGAAACATGGTGGCTTCGAGGCTTTGCCTTTAGAATCCAAATTAGTGTGTGG
>JAYVBN010000031.1:0-3680 GCA_043750455.1 Bacteroidia bacterium
AAAACATTTTGGATTTAGACATTGGTGCAGCAAAGAAGACTCTCCAAAATATTTCGCAAAAATATCCTATTGTTTTAACACGAGATTTAAGCAAAGCAAAAACTTGGCTGAAAGAAAAAGCAAGAGGAAGTGAACGTTACGGAATGGTTGTTTCTTCGCAAGCTCAAAGATTAAAGCCTTTTGCTATCGATGTTAAATCTCCAATGAATCCTGTGAATTGGTTTTTAGATGGAAAGGATGACGTCCGGTCTTCTTATTACTTAGAAGACGTAGCTACTGAATTTCATGTGCAAGGTCTTGAGCTAGACTGGTCTTGCGTTGTCTGGGATGGCGATTTAAGATATTCTGAAAGTGAATGGAAAACATTTGCCTTTAAAGGAAATAAATGGCAAAATATTCATCGTGCAGAACGAAAAAAATATTTAGTTAATGCTTATCGTGTTTTATTGACAAGAGCAAGGCAAGGTATGGTAATTGTTGTTCCTGAAGGAGATACAAATGATCATACGCGAAAGTCAGAGTATTATGATTCTACTTATGAGTATTTGATGAGTTTAGGGCTAAGCATTGTTTAGAGGATGAATGCTTTCAAAAATAGCATCAAGTTTAACTACCTCTATCGCGATGGTGGTAATTTCAAAGTATGGGGATGTGAAATTTTTTCTAATCCTGACTCTATTTCACCGAATAAAATTGAAGAAAGAATTAAGCATTCTTTAATTGATGGAGAATTCTTGATCCCGAAAAATGGGGCGTTTCACGGCTAAAATTTGACGACTGGGTTCCAAAACTTGATCACACTTGGAATGAGTATGATTCGATTGAAATAACCTCTGAGGAACCAACTATTCATTATTCCATCAATCAGTTTTTAGGATGTAATTAGCCGAGCACCTAAATACTAACATTACAATCAAGAGTCTGTCACCAACAGGTGTACAACTTTTACCCTGGTTGCGGTTTAATATCTAATTCAACCGAGGGACAAATTGTCCCAGCTGGAGACCTAGAACGCTTCCACTACCCACAGAATGTATACATTGACTAGTTCATAAAACTCATTCATAACTTCATAATGATTGTTTCTGATAGTATATTTAGAGAAGAAACATGAGCAACATAAAGTTATTTGAAGCCCAACAGGTAAGAACTCACTATGATGAGGAAAAGGAGCTATGGTATTTCTCAATAACGGATGTCATCCAGATTTTAACCGGAAGCAATAACCCACGCAGGTATTGGAGCGATTTAAAGCGCAAACTCGAAGCAGAGGGCTTTGGTCAGTTGTACGATATTATCGTACAACTGAAATTACAGTCCAGTGATGGCAAGAAATACCTTACAGATTGCACTGATACTCAGGGCCTACTGAGAATTATTCAATCAATCCCCTCCCCCAAAGCCGAACCCTTCAAACAATGGCTTGCCAAAGTCGGTTACGAACGCATTGAAGAAACAGAAAACCCAGAACTGAGCTTTGACCGCGCCATGGAAACGTATCTGGCAAAAGGATATAGCAAGTCGTGGATTAACCAACGGCTAAAGAGTATTGAAGTAAGAAAGGAACTGACAGACGAATGGGAAAAACGAGGAGTGCAAAAGGGGTTAGACTTTGCGATACTCACGGACATCATCACCAAAGCGTGGAGCGATAAGACCGTAAAGGAATACAAGAAACATAAGGATCTGAAAAAAGAAAATCTCCGCGACAACATGACCAACCTGGAACTGGTATTGAACATGCTGGCCGAGGCAACTACTTCCGAAATCTCAAAAAAGAAAAAACCAAAGTCGCTGGATGAAAGTAAAGTGGTTGCCCGACAAGGTGGCACCATTGCGGGAAACGCTAGAAAAGAAATTGAAGCTAAAACTGGAAAGAAGCTGATTAGCAAGTTGAATGCAAAACAAATAGCCGAAGGCAAGCCAAAGAAAAGACTTAATTGAAGGTATAAAAATAACGAAAGCGGAAGACGTCCCATGCCCAATCCATAACATACCTTCTGTATCAATAGTAACGCCATCGGGGAAACCTTCTTCATCCCCTATTTTTATAACCGTCCTCTTATTTGAAATGTGTCCACTGCTTTTTTCATAATCATAAGCCACTACTTGCTTGGTAGGTGAATCAAATAAAAAGTCTTGTCATCTCCAGACCATGCCATGCCGTTGGAGATGCTCACATCAGTAACCACCTTGTTTGGTAGGAAATAATTAAGGTCAAATGTAAGCCAATATGGCTGTTTCAATTGTCAATTTGCTCATTTTTAAGCCATGTTGTCTTAAAAATGAGGTCAAATTCCAGTCGGCATACTTTTCCCTGCATGGGTTTACAGATTTAAAAAATATGTTAAACCAAAAAATAAATACCATGAGCATTATCCGTTATAACCCGAATGACTTCGTACCGACTTCATTCAGCAATCTGGTAGACCGTTTCTTCAACGAGTCTGTTACCCGCAATGGCGGCAGCGCATTTGTTCCCAAAGTGGACATCCTTGAAAATGAAAAGGCGTACGAAATCCATTTTGCAGTACCCGGCCTTTCCAAAGAAGATTTCAAGATCGAATTGAATGACAATTATCTTACCGTGAGTGGCGAGAGAAAACTTTCTACAGAAAAGAAAGAACAAAATTTTCATTCCATCGAAACGCAGTACGGTTCCTTCAGCAGGGCATTCAACCTTCCTGAAAATGTAGATGCCACAAAGATCAATGCCAAATATAACAATGGCATCCTTGAGCTTAGCATCCCTAAGGATGAGAAAAAAGCACTGAAGCAAACGATCAAAGTCAATTAACCCTTATCCTTCCGGAAACGGATTAAAGATTTTAAAGTGAAGTTGGGGTTAGGTGAAGGCGCTCTCGAAAGGGGGCGTCTTTTTTTATTTCAAATCTAATGTTCTGCCATGAGGCACACAAAAGTATCCCTGCCAGGCAAATTGTGTTGAACTGTTTTATCTTCTATCATTAGACTTTTCTCACAGAAACGCGTTAACTTTCTGTAAACGATACAGGATATGAAGAAAGGTTTGCTGTTTGTTACCATAGTGTTATCGGCTTTTATAGGAGCGGTTTTAGGGATTATGTTTACTGTTCGTTACCTGGATTCCTTTAGCCCAGCCTACCAATCAATCGAACAAAGACAAAACCTGAAATTCACCAGCTTATCAAAAGATTCTTCCTCGCAAATTTCAACAACACCTGATTTCAAAATTGCAGCGCAACAGGTAACGCCTGCAGTTGTCCATATACGCACCGTTTATGGCCCGGGAAATTTCAGTTTAAACCCTTTAAATCATTATCTCAATCTACAGGCGCGCTCCTCAGGTTCTGGCGTCATTGTTTCAGACGATGGTTACGTGGTTACCAATCACCATGTAATAGAAGATGCCAGCAGCATTGAGGTGGTGATGAACAATAACCAGCGGTTCTACGCAAAAGTAGTTGGCGTAGATCCAACGTCAGACCTGGCGCTGCTAAAGATAAAAGCTTCGCATCTTCCTTTTGTTAAGTATGGCAATTCCGATAGCGTTATTCCAGGTGAATGGGTTTTGGCCATTGGCAATCCATTCGACTTAAACTCAACCGTAACAGCTGGGATCGTTAGTGCGAAAGCTAGAAACATCGGCATACTGCGCGATAAAAATAATTTACAAGTAGAATCTTTTATTCAAACCGATG
>JAYVBN010000032.1:0-8088 GCA_043750455.1 Bacteroidia bacterium
CAGCCTTTGCTTCCACAGATAAAGCAAGAGACATCGATCTCTGCACTTGGTTCAGTAAATGGAAAGTATGATGGGCGCAATCTAATTTTAGTCTCCTTGCCAAACATCTCCTTAGCAAAATGATAAAGCGTTTGCTTAAGATCCGAGAACCCAACGTTCTTATCCACATAAAGTCCCTCTACCTGATGAAAGAAACAATGTGCCCTAGCTGAGATGGCTTCATTGCGATACACACGGCCGGGCATAATAGCACGAATAGGAGGCTTCTGTTCCTTCATCAATCGTATTTGCACATTTGATGTGTGTGTACGCAAAAGCATATCCGGGTTCTTTTCCACAAAAAAAGTATCCTGCATTTCCCGTGCAGGATGATTCTCCGGAAAGTTTAATGCAGTGAAATTATGCCAGTCGTCTTCGATTTCAGGACCGTCTGCAACATTGAACCCAAGTCGCTCGAATACTTCAATGATTTTATAACGGGTAATATTCAAGGGGTGAAGGCTTCCGGTTTTGTTTGGTACCGAAGGCAACGATAAATCAATTTCAACACTGGCCGAAGAAGTTGACGACTCAAGCTCTTCACTTAATTGTTTAAATTTTGCTTCCGCAGCTTGCTTGAGTTCATTGAGGACTTTTCCTAAGGTCTTTTTCTCTTCAACACTCGCCTGCTTGAATTCTTCAAAAAGTTCCGAGATCACACCCTTCTTGCTAATGAATTTTAAGCGGAATTCTTCTAGAGATCTGGCTCCCTGGGAAGCCACATTTTCCAATTCTTGTTCTAATAATTTTATTTTTTCTAGAAGAGAGTTCATGCTTTTAGGGATGATGGTCATGCTTTAGCCGTCAGTTTTTTTTCAATAAGGCGATCCAGCATAAGGCTAAGGAATACTGAGAAAATTAGAATACCGGGCAACATAAATTTGTCCTCCACATTTTTAAAAAGAAGGGCCCCAATAAGATATAAAGCACTTACAGACGCAAGAATAGTTGCTGTTTTAGCATGAGTCATTCCTAATCTCATGATGGCATGATGAATATGACCTTTATCTGGTTTAAACGGAGACTGGCCTTTCGAAATTCTTAAAATAATTATTCTCAATGTGTCAAATAACGGAACAATAATAAAGCAAACTCCCGCTGAAATAGTGGCAGCAAATTTTGCAGGATGTGCAACCGGCAATGCCTCATTCACAGTCATGAAATGTATGACGCAAATTGCTAATAACATTCCGATCACCATGGCCCCGGTATCCCCCATAAAAATTTCAGAAGGCTCCCAGTTAAATACCAGGAAAGCAATTATCCCACCCGCCATCGCGAAACAAAACAAAGAAAAGACAGGACTATCTGCCACGAAGAACCAAATGCCAAAACTAACTAACGAAATAGTTCCCACACTCCCTGCCAGTCCATCAAGTCCATCAATAAGATTAAATGAATTGGTGATGATGATAATGGTGAAGCCAGTTAAAAAATAAGCCAGTATGGTATTGATCTCGTACACTCCAAACAAACCGTAAAACGAGTTAAGCTGGACGGAAGAAAATGATAAAATAATTACCGCTACTATTTGACCGTATAGTTTATGAAGAGCCCTCAAAGGAACCAAGTCATCTCTGACACCTAATAAGAAGACAAGGGAAAGACTGGCCAGTACATACCTAATCTCTGACCATTGATCAAAGTCTAACCATATTAAAGCAGAAGCCAGAAAACTCAAAAAAATCGCTATACCTCCAAGAGACGGAGTAACTTTCTTGTGAACTTTCCTTCTGCCTGGTGCGTCTCCGAGATTTTTGGCCAATGAATATTTAATAATCATGGGGATTATTAAAAACGAAATCAGAAAGGCTGTTAAACAAGCTGCCAAAAGAATGGCCATGGAACAGGAATTTGCTCAAAAATACTCATTAAAGAGCTAAATCAAACATTCCTTACCGATTGTGAGGCTGATTCATAGGGGAGGTATATGAATGCACAAAGAAAAAAGTAGAAGAAAACAATCCCGCGTTGTACATCAAGAAATGACTCAGTAAACATGATCAGCGTAACCGTCATGTTAAACATCAAAAAGGTATAATTTGGCATCTTTAAAGACTGTCTAAAACTGTAAATCAACAAAGCCAGAAAACATCCCAGTTCCAGTATTCCATTTCTTGCCATGAATTGAAGATATTGATTGTGGGCATTGTACGAATTATAAATTCCTTCCTGATATCCGGTTTTAGCATAACCTCTATTAATTAATTCTTGTTCACCACCCGTACCTGCACCAAAAAACAGAGCGGTCTTAATTCCCTCAATTGTTCCTCGCCAAACAGAGAACCGTTGATCCAATGCCGATGAAACATTTTTACCATACGTATCAAAAAAAGTAGTAACACGGTATGGATCTAGCAGAAAAACAAGGAGTGCAATAGTGAATAAAACGAAAGTGATTAGCCATGCTCTCTTTTTAAGTATAATGATCGTGTACATCACTAATAACATCACAAAAATTAACAGACTCATTTGTGCTCGGAGAAACATCAGAATTCCTATTATAAAAATCAAAGCAGCCGCTATGCCCAACTTAGAGGCTTTATTTAAGGTTGAGCTCCGCGTACGGACTGTTTCCAAAAGAAAAAAGAAACTAAAAATAAAATAAAGAGACAAGTAAACCGGGTGGATCAGAATAATATCCGAAAAGGATGTATGGCCTAGCTCAAACACTTCCTTTTGTGTGTCGCCTTTCAAAAAGAGCAAGGCGTAGCTTAATCCATAAATCGTCACCGTAAAACAGCCAATTGTAAAGGCCACTGCTAACTTGAATACCGAAATATTCAACACCCTGAATTGGTAAATCAAGAGAAGAAAAGCAATTTGAAATGAGCTTCGCTCTATGTCACTCCATCCCTTCACTACATCTGAAGTGAAAATCAGTCCAATCCCACCAATCACGAAAAGCACACTTACCAAAACAAATAGTGGTGATCTAATAAATTTCCTTTCTATTTCTCCAGTAACGAACACTAGCAAAGTAAATATCGAAAAAAAAGTAACGATAACAACTGAATTTATCCTTAAGGGAAATGGAATTGAAAAGGCCAATAAAAGTGCGGCCCATAAACCAAATCTCTTAATTGTGGGTGAAGCGATAACTGTAAGTTGTCGTATTCTCATTTGCTGTGGTCTATTACAAAACCTTGTTAAAAAGTTATTCATCGAGCTTTACCAATACTGCTTCCTTGCACTATTGAATTAGCGGCTCCCAATTTAAAAAAGACTCAATTCGATAATTCTAAATTTATGCGGTATGTTGTTTCGTTACACAATCTTCAAAAAACACTTCATGATCAGAAATGATTTTACCCCATTCATAAACTGCCTTGATTTTTTCAAGGTTCTTTTCCACCATCTCGGATGAACCCTGTAGAACCTGATCAATTTCATTAAAAATTTTACTGAGCCCCGATACATCCGAAAAAAAATAAGCATTACTATCAAGGACAGAGCGATTAAACTCGTTATCATGTGCAATAATAAAGCACCCGCAAGACATAGCTTCAAGTAGCGATGGGTTAGTTCCGCCAACTGAGTGCCCATGTAGATATGATTTAGAAAAATGACGCAAGGAGTCAATAGCCAATTTATTGTAAATTCCTCCTAAGAAACGAATTTTTAAACTAGCATACCTTTGTTTCAAATGTTCTCCGTATTTACTCTTCGTATTCCCAATGATGACTAAAGTTTCTGCTGACATTGATTTGAGGTGTCCGTTAATAATAAGCTCTATGTTATTTTCAGGCTCCAGTCTTGCGATTACAAGAAAATAATTTTTCGGCCGAAGATTATATTGCTGGAGAAAATTTTTATCAAGTTCATTCGTCAGTTCTGCTCCATAGGGCAAGAAAATGGATTCCTTTTTATGAACATTCCTGTAGTAATTTTGTATCCCCACGTTGTCAGAGATAATATAATCCGAAAGGTTAATTGCCATCTTTTCGGACTTCTTTGTCAACCATTTGATCAGGGCATTCCATTTTTGCCTCTTCCATTCCAAGCCATCCATATTTGTAATAAGTACGGCTTTCCCTTTTTTAAAAGATAAAAGAAAATAAGAAATGGCTGCGCTGCCATACCCTAATTCATAGATTACATCGAATCCTTTATTGTATGCATCGTTCAAGCATAAAAAATCGTAAATAAAATTTGCCGCGCCTCCTCCCAAAAAGGCCTCAGGACTATAAATTTTTATGATATTTACACCATTGAAATTCTTTTTATCAAGGGGGTGGAAATGCGGGTTATATACAGTGACTTCATGACCTCTTTTGGCCAGACCAAGTGATAAATATTCTGCAAATTGCTCAAACCCACCGTAGTTGTTAGGTATTCCCCGAGTACCTAATATTGCTATCTTCATTAAGTTGATTTATGAATAAATTTGACAAAAATAATATATTACTGCTGATAGTCTACCTTATCTACGCAGGTCTTTTGCTTCCTTCCTTAATCGCAAACTATATATTAATTGGTTTCCTGATATTCTGCCTATTCTTCCTCATAAAAGAAAAATTATGGAGTTACCCCTTTGACAACAAACTCACGCTACTCCTTGTCCTCTTTTACCTACTCCATATTGTTGGGCTCTTGTATACTGAAAACACGAAGCAGGGCCTATTTGATTTAGAAAAGAAAATAAGCCTAATCGCAATTCCCCTTTTAGCCAGTCCACTGTTCAATCAACTTACATTTGTTAATATACATCGGCTAAGGATTGGGATCGGATTAATATCCTTAGCGAGCAGTTTAGGATACTTAGCCTTTGCCGGATTTAGGTATTACATCATGTTTGATAAAGATGCGTTCTATTTTGAGAATTTTATCCCATATAATTACGTCTATTTTTCATATTACTTTTCTTTCGCGATCCTTTGCTTGATGTACGAATTTTGGACAGTTACGATCAAACCATTTTGGCGATTCGCAATACTCTTCGTACTGCCCGCCTACGCGTTAGCAATCCTCACTGTTGTGTCTTCTAAAATGGGAATCATTTCGTTCCTAGTCGGATATTTTGTTCTTCTAATTTTTTATATCAAAAACTACAAACTGGTGATAGCCGGTGTAGTCTCCATCCTTCTCATTTCGGTGTTGCTAATTTCCACCAATATAACCACGCTAGAGCGATTTATTAACCTGAAAGAAAAAGTTGAGATTCTAAAAAAGGATAAATATTCCTATGATGAACCTTTCACTGGATTAACCCTGCGACTTACGTTTTGGCGACTTGCCGTTAAACATTTAGTAGAAGATGACACCTATGTTTTCGGAACAGGCACAGGTGATGCGCAAGACTATCTCAATAAAATTTATGCGCTTCATAATCTTGATGCTGGCGGATACAAAGATTTTAATCCACACAATCAATGGGTACAAACTTTTCTACAACTGGGTTTGCTGGGTGTTTTCCTGCTAGCACTTATTTTCACATTAAGTGTGATTAGGGCAATAAAGAACAATAATTTTATTCTTCTCCTTTTTCTGATTATTAGTTTATGCTTTGCGCTATCTGAATCGATACTGGAAGTCAACAAAGGAATCGTTTTCTTTTCTCTTTTTATTACGATTCTTGTTAGTACGCAGAAACTTAATCAAGATGGCACATCATCTATTGGCAATAATTTAAAAAAATCCAAAGAACATTAATTAACCCACCAACTGATTGTATACGAGCAAATATATCCTTCATAACAGCAATCAAAAAAATTCAAATCTTAACTAGATATTTCAAATTAATTGCTTCACTCTAGCTGCGAAAGTCATTGCTATAGTCTCCCAATTGTAACTTGTCCTTATTTCTTCTGCTATTTGGTTTCTTTGTTCGTGATCTGTAGATGTGAGTTTATCGATTAGCTTAGATTTAAACGCTTCCAAATTGTGCGGATCAAAAAGTGACTCTTTAAAAAAAGAAAAATCTGACATGGCCGTTGCACTTGAACACAAAACATTGGCCTTGAGCGCTGCCGCTTCTAAGGGAGGGATACCAAAGCCTTCACCCAATGATGGATAAACAACCACCTTGGCGTGTTGGTATAGATTCTTTAGTTCTACCAAGCTCACATTTTCCAATTGAATGATATTCTTTCTCATGGACTGAGAAAGGGAATTCAGATATGCATCTAATTCTTTTACTTTAATATCCTGACGACCCACTAGCACCAATTGAAGCCCTCTTTCCCAAAGAGCGAGCTCACAGTAAGATCGTGCTAAAAACAGGTGGTTTTTCCGAGGTTCAATCCGGCTTACACATAAAACATAATCGTTCAGATCGTATTTTTTTCTTACATCAGAAAAAACAGGGGAATCAAAAAAATCCTCTGATACACCATTCGGTATAAGCTGTATCTTATCATCTGCAATTTTAAAATGCTTCCGAATTGCTGCGATTGAATAATTAGAAACAGAAGTGATTAAATCAGCCCGTTTAGCTGACCGTTTAAAAAAAATATTGTTCCTAAGCTTGTATCCAAATGGAAAGTAATTGGGGAAGTCTTTATAAAGAAGGTCATGAATGGTTACAATCTCCTTTGTTGTTTTTAAAAATGGTGCGATGTACTGATAATGGGCAACATCAATTTTATTCTCCCGAATGATTCTGTGAAAATCAAAAAGCAATCGATAGTACTTTGAGGCCGAATTCAGTTTTACGTACTTTATTCTTTCCGAATGATTAAATGTTATTCGCAACTTTTCAATATCGTGGGCAGCAATAAATATTTCAAAATCACTATCGTGTTGAAGTTCAGAATATAATCCTTTCAGAAAAACGGCCGTGCTTTCATGATGGTAATCGAACCAATGCCCATCTACCAATAGTTTTATTTTCTCTTTCATACCGATTTGTGTTCGGCAAACACTTTTTCTCTCCGCTTATATCCTAACAAAAAATGCTTATTGATGGCTAAACAAGTGAGTATTATCCAAAAAAGCTGAGTATTGATATTTGCATTAAATAAGACCAATGCTACAATTGCGGTGGGAATCGAGAATACACCTGGCAACAGTCTCCAAACAAATAATAAGAGTAACCCAGCACCAATTATTCCATAGTCATAAAAAAAAGAAGGTATGAATCCGCCTAAAAAATCTCCTTGATAGGCTAAATAAGTCTCTGGGACAACAAATTTTCTGGAAGCAGCAGCACCATGACCGATGTAAAAGCTGATATCCATTATACTGGATTCGCGAATGTAATGGATGAGCGGAGCGATTCTGAAGTAAACACTAAAATCTATGCTTGATAGGCCATGCAGATTTGTAAGATCAATATTCTCTATGATCTTAATGATACGTGTGACAGGGCCAAATTCGATACCAGCCATAACCACGATTAGGCCTACGCACAGGGAAAGAAAATAAATCAAAACCGATGTTTTCGTAAATCCAATATAACCCATTAAGATTAATGCTAAAAGTATAATACCATAGGCACTTTGAAAAAAAAGAATCATATAGACCAGCATAATGAAAAGGTATAAATTCTCACCTTTAAATAACGAGCCCTTTTGTGTGTCTAGCTTTATATATGAATAATAGAGAGTGATTACAATAAAAGCTGCGTAAGAAGGCTCTGAAGAAAGGGAGTAGTATCTATAAATTCCAGATTCAATAAGCGTGCCCCAAGCGCCATGTGTCAAGTTTCCGGTTTGATTGGGGAAAGCCGTGAAAAAATTACCGTAGACATACACCTGACCTACTATAAGACCTACGAAATAAATAATAAAAACAGTTTTTAATAATCTACGATACCCGTCCACTTGCAAAGACTGTTGCATAAACGGAACGTAGATCAAAAAACTAACAATAAAAAAAGCGGAGTATACTAAAGACAGGGGCTGAGAACTCTTTAGGTTTAGCAAAGCTGCCCCAATGAGATAAAACAAAATTAAGGACAGCAACCACTCTCTTATTTTAGGCATCGATCGGTAATTCAATAGAAGAAGAAAGCCGACTCCCAATGCAGCATAGGCAAAGAGTAAAATATTTTTACCCTCAATGGTAAAAGGTCTGAATGCGGTGCATAGAACAAAGAAGTAGCCCAGG
>JAYVBN010000033.1:0-8057 GCA_043750455.1 Bacteroidia bacterium
ATCGTATTTGAAATCGGACCCCGCGAAGCACTCGGCCCAGAAGATAAGCCAGGACTTGAGTTTGAGAATGACATCGTTGGTGGTGTTATTCCTCGTGAATTCATTCCGGCTATTCAGAAAGGATTCCAGCTATCAATGTCGAATGGCCCTCTTGCAGGATATCCAATCGATAACATGAAAGTGCGATTGTTCCACGGATCTTTCCACGATGTTGACTCTGATTCATTGTCATTTGAATTAGCTGCACGTATTGGATTTAGGGAAGCTGCACGTAAGTGTGCTCCTCAATTGTTAGAGCCGATCATGGGCGTTGAAGTTGTAAGTCCGGATGAATACACAGGTTCTGTAACAGGTGATTTAAATAGAAGAAGAGGAGTGATGAAGGGAATGGATACCCGCAATGGTGCCCAAGTAATAAAGGCCGATGTGCCATTATCAGAACTGTTCGGCTACATTACTGATTTGAGAACGATCACCTCAGGACGTGCGGCTGCATCATTAACATTCTCTCATTATGCACCAGTTCCTAGAAACTTGGCTGAAAAAGTAATTGAAGAAGTAAAGGGCGCTGTTGCCACAAAATAATCTAAAAGACGTTTAGATCATGAATCAGAAAATCAGAATTAAACTTAAGTCTTACGATCACAATCTGGTAGACAAGTCTTCCGAGAAGATTGTAAGAGCAGTGAAAGCAACAGGAGCTGTAGTAAGCGGTCCAATTCCATTGCCAACAGAAAAAGAGAAGTTCACCGTACTTCGTTCACCACACGTGAACAAGAAGGCACGTGAGCAGTTCCAACTTTGCACGTATAAGCGATTGGTAGACATCTATTCTAACAGCGCAAAAACTGTTGACGCTCTAATGAAGCTTGAGCTTCCAAGTGGTGTTGATGTTGAAATCAAAGTCTAGTGAGAAGCCGTAAGGCTTAAAAATTTATAGAGCCTGCTTTAACGTATGTTGAAGCAGGTTTTTTTTATGCCTCCCATTCTCTCTGAAATTACTCAAGCTTCTTATGGAAATATAATTCATAATCTGGCAGTAAATCGGGATGCGAAATTTTTACCAAATCTTTTAAAATCAAATCGGGTCTGGCATAACCTAATTCCAAAAACTCACTTCCTCCTTTTGCACCTTTCCGAGCATTGTAGGTGAAAACTTGTTTCACTTTAAAGGGTTTAAAATTTGAATAGCGTTGTTCAGAATTTTTAATTTCTTCAAGAGAAAGAAAAGACCCGACCCCAATCCATAAGTCGGCCTCATTAGCTTTTTGGTACACTGATTCAAAACTAAGTTCAAGAAATCCTTGCGATGTATCGTCAGCCCATAGATAATTGCAGCCAGCATCTTTTAATAGTCTTGCCGCAAAGTTTTGACCACCTGGCATAAACCAGGCATCACCATAAACAATGCCACTCATAACGGTAGGCTTTACAGAAGATTCGCTGGCAAGTGCTGCCGTCTTATTATATTCAGTTTCTATCACTTGAAAGACAGAATCGGCAACCTTCTCTTTGTTAAAAAACAATCCCATGAACTTGATCCACTCTGCACGGCCAAGAGGATGCTTTTCTAAATACTCTGCATTAATGACCACAGGCACTCCCATCTCCTGTATTTTTTTTAATTGACCAATATCCCCACTCATAGCATAACCCATTACAAGGGCAGGTTGTAAAAGAAAAAGCTTTTCGAGATTCATTCCTTTATCGATACCCAAATCAACCACACTCCCTTCGTCAATTCGTCTTCTCATTTTCTCTGAGCTAATGTAATCGGTGGTAGGAAAGCCAACCAATTTATCGGTTTCATCAATAATGTCCAGCAGTGGAATGTGCGTGGTAGATGTACAGACAATATTTTCTATCGGGATGGAAATGACCTGAGTGTTTTTGTCGTGGACAGGAATAGAATCGCCTTTGGGAACTAACAAGTAGTGATAACCAGATGTGGCGCCTTGATAAGGGTAGATTACATCCACCCATTTTATTTTTCCGTCAAATCTTACTTTAAAACCTTCTGCATACTTTATCGATACGTCAGGATTATTTTTTGAAAGTGTACCATCTTCATGCTTAGTCTGGCAACAGGTTAAGCTGAGCCAAAATGAAAATAGAATTAAAAAGAGATAAGTCCTAAACGTCATTTTATTTTATCAAGGCAAAATTCTCCAAAACCATTCGTGCCGCACGCCTTGGTGAAAGCTGTTTTAATTTTACTTTCTCTTCTAATGAATTAATAAGGTCTTTCGATTTTTCGGCAATCGAAGTTTTTATTATCTCTTCAAGAATGTTGTGAATTGAGAAGATGTCTTGTTTAATGCGTTGATGATAGAAATAACCATTACCTTTTGTTAAGGAAACAAACTCTTCAATCATATTCCACACGTCACTTATTCCTGTGTTCATCAATGCAGATGAAGTGAGTACGTTTGGAATAGATCCTGATTCAGAAACACCAAAGAGATGCAATGCTTGTTGATAGTCAGCCTGGGCTTGCTTAGCACGCTTTATATTTTCACCATCTGCCTTGGTTATGGCAATTCCATCTGCCATTTCCATTATTCCTTTCTTGATTCCTTGAAGTTCATCTCCGGCACCTGGCAGCATCAGCAGCAAGAAAAAATCAGTCATTTCCCTAACAGCAACTTCCGATTGGCCAACGCCAACTGTTTCAATTATAATAATTTCAAATCCTGCAGTTTCGCACAGCAAGATTGCTTCGCGTGTTGCATTTGCAACACCACCCAATTTACCTCCGGTTGGGCTGGGTCGGATAAAGGCAAGTGGATTTTTTGATAATTCATCCATCCTGGTTTTGTCGCCTAAAATGCTACCTTTTGTTTTCTTACTACTGGGATCAATAGTAAGCACGGCAATCTTTTTCCCAAGCGAAGTAATGTATTGACCAAATGCTTCGATGAAAGTGCTTTTACCTACGCCAGGTACACCTGTTATACCAATACGTATTGAATTGCCTGTTTTAGGAAGAAGTTTATCGATTAGTTCTTCGGCCTTCTTTTGATCATCTTTAAGATGGCTTTCTATCAGGGTGATAGCTTTTGCCAGAATAACTCGGTCGCACGAAAGTATACCACTTTCGACTTCCTTAATATCAATTGATTTGTTTTTAAAGGCTTTCATGATGTAGGACATACAAAGCTAAATTTTTAAATTTACTGAGTATCCACCCTACATAACTAAGTCAAACGCAACATGAAAAAATTCTGGATCCAAAGCCTCTCTATCACAGTATTTGTTTTTTTTATGTTGTGGGGTGGTTCAAAAATTACTGATTTGAAATTCTTCGCAGCATTTGATCCCATTTCTCAGGCTCTTTCAGATTTTGAGCTGACTGATTATGCATTCTCGAATCTAAGACCAGATCCATTAGTTGATCAACGAATCATCCTGGTTAATTTCGGAAACCTCTCAAGAGGTGAGGTGGCTGAGCAAATTCAAATCATTCGGCAGTATAAACCAAAAGTTATTGGTATTGATGGCTATTTTAATTGCGAAGGAGGATTAAGAGACACTGTTAATTGTCCTCAGTTGTTGGATGAAATGGGAAATCTATTGCTCAGCAACGCAATTCAGGAAGCAGGGAATGTTGTATTAGTTTCTAAATTGCTTCAGTCCGATTCACTTTCTAATTCCAACAGCATTGATGGGTATGATTCAATAGAATATTCAGATACGATCTTCAAGGACTTTGCAAAAAATGCTTTTGCGAATTTAGTAACCAATGCTGTCTATCAAGAAGATGTAAAATTGTGTCGGAAATTTGTACCGCAGTGGAATGTGAATGGTGTGCAGCAATATGCTTTTGCTGTGCAAATGTGTATGATGTACGACTCCGCGAAAACCATGAAATTCTTAGCTCGAGGTAATGAAGAGGAACTTATAAACTATCGTGGCAATGTTGAAATACAGGATGTAAGATTAAGAAGCCTTAGGACACGAGATACCCAAACCACTAATTTTAATGGAATGTTCTATGCAGTCGATGCAGAGCAACTTCAGAAAGGTGAAATATTGGGAGACTTGTTCAAGGATAACATTGTTATAATGGGATTTTTAGGTGATAGGTTCGGTGATATCACCTGGAGTGACAAATACTTCACTCCGTTGAACAAAAAGGTGGCAGGCAGGGCAAACCCAGATATGTTTGGTGTGGTAGTTCATGCTAACATTGCAGCCATGATTCTTAATGAAGATTATGTGAACGAATTATCCGAGTGGCAGAAATATGCTGTTGCATTTGTTGTTTGCTTACTTACGGTTGCACTCTTTATTGCAATCGATAAAAAATTACCGGCTTGGTTTGATGCCATGTCTGTCCTCATCCAGATCGTTCAGATTCTTGCATTTTCGGGCCTGATGGTTTATTTCTTTGCCTCGTTTACATTTAAACTTGATTTGGGATTGACTATTGGTGTTTCGGCACTAGTTGGTCCTAGCTACGATATTTATAAAAGCTTCCAAAACGAGATAAAGAGAAGACTTACTAAACGAAGGGAGCAAGTATTAACTTCTTGAAATCTAAATTTGGCACGATTTTTCATTATTTTCGTATTCAAAATCTTTTAAAAACCATGAAAAAAGGTAGAATTTTAGTGTTGTCTGGCTTTCTCTTTATGAATGTCTTGGCATATGGTCAGGATTACACCTTTAAAGTGCTAGCCAACAAAGGCTCCAATGAAATGAAGTCTGGAGACACCTGGCAGGCCGTTAAGACTGGTGCAAGCCTTAAAACAGGCGATGAAATCAAAATTACAGAAAACTCTTATTTAGGACTGGTGCATGCTACCGGCAAGCCAATGGAACTCAAGCAAGCCGGTAGTTATAAAGTAGCAGATCTTGCAGCAAAGGTTAGTGGAGGCACAAGTGTACTTAACAAATACACAGACTTTATCCTTAGCAGCAACTCTGCAGAAGCTAAGAAAAATAGGTTAAGTGCTACAGGAGCGGTACACCGTGGACTGGAGGACATTAAAGTATATCTTCCAGAGAATCAATACGCGGGTATTTACAACAACATTGCAATCATTAATTGGGAACCGTCTAAAGCGGGAGGCCCCTATACAGTTACACTCAAGAATATGTTTGATGATGAATTGATGAAAACGGAAACACCGGAAACAAATATTCAAATCGATTTGAATGACCCGAAATTTTCAAATGAAACTGCAATTCTCATTGAAGTAAAGTCCAAGAACGACTCAAAAAGTAAATCAGAACAACATCTGATCAAAAAACTTTCTCCTGCTGATCATGAGCGAGTGAAAAAATCCCTTGCTGAAATTACTGGAGATGTTCAGGAAGAAACCGCTCTAAATAAATTCATTATGGCTGGCTTCTACGAAGAAAATAAACTGTTTATCGATGCCATCACATCATATGAACAAGCGATAAAGTTGGCTCCTGATGTGCCTTCCTATCAAGAGGCCTATGACGAGTTCCTTCTTAGAAACAAGCTTAAGCTTCCTAAATAGAGGTTCAAAATCAAAGTAAAGGGCTCTTCCGGTGGGAAGAGCTTTTTTTTTATAAAAATGCTCCGTTTGGCTGGCAACTATATTGTTCTAATTTTGTACACTCACCTAATTGCAAAATCTCTATGAGCGTCTTGGTCAATAAAAATTCACGAGTAATTGTTCAGGGATTCACAGGAACGGAAGGCACTTTCCATGCAAGTCAAATGATTGAGTATGGAACTAATGTAGTCGGTGGAATTACGCCTGGAAAAGGTGGCCAGGTTCACTTAGACAGACCAGTTTTCAATACCGTAAAGGAAGCAATAGAAAAAACCGGAGCGGATGTTTCGATCATATTTGTCCCTCCTGCTTTTGCCGCTGACTCTATTATGGAAGCAGCAGAAGCGGGCATAAAAGTGATCATCGCAATTACCGAAGGTATCCCTGTAAAGGATATGATGTTTGCCAAACAATATGTTAAAGATAGAGGTGTAACCTTAATTGGACCAAATTGCCCTGGCGTAATTACTCCTGGCGAAGCCAAGGTTGGTATCATGCCTGGATTTGTTTTCAAAAAGGGAACGATTGGAATTGTTTCGAAATCAGGAACGCTTACCTATGAAGCGGCAGATCAAATTGTAAAAGCAGGACTGGGTGTTTCTACAGCCATTGGAATTGGAGGTGACCCAATAATTGGCACACCCACAAAAGATGCGGTAGAGCTTCTAATGAATGATCCAGAAACGGAAGCCATTGTTATGATTGGTGAAATAGGAGGAAGCTATGAACCGGTTGCTGCGCGTTGGATTAAAGAAACTGGAAATAAGAAGCCCGTAGTTGGTTTTATAGCTGGCCAAACAGCTCCTCCTGGCAGAAGGATGGGTCACGCTGGCGCAATTATCGGTGGTGCTGAGGACACGGCTGCTGCAAAGATGAAGATAATGCGCGAGTGTGGAATTTACGTGGTGGAGTCACCAGCATTGATTGGCGAAACAATGCTAAAGGCACTCGGAAAGAAATAACGATTTAGCTCAGCCACTAAAGAGTAATCTTCTCCGAAAAGTTATTCAATAACTCTTGGTAATTATTAACCTGCCTCTACTTACTTAGAGCTTTCACCAAATCTCTACAACAGATCATTTGCAAGGTTAGCCAACTCCGACCGTTCGCCCTTCTCAAGTGTAATATGAGCATACAACTCATGGTCTTTTAACCGATCTATTATATAAGACAATCCGTTGCTTTGCGAATCCAAGTAGGGTGTATCAATTTGATGGATGTCTCCCGTAAAAATAATTTTGCAATTCTCGCCAGCCCTGGTGATAATTGTTTTGACTTCATGTGGTGTTAGATTCTGAGCCTCATCTACTATGAAACATATATTGGAGAGACTTCTTCCACGAATGTAAGCAAGAGGGGTGATAACCAATTTTTCGTTTGTCACCATTTCAGTGATTCTTGAATACTCCTTATCGTTCTCACTATACTGGTTTTGAATAAACTTAAGATTGTCCCACAAAGGTTCCATGTAGGGGTTAAGTTTTGACTTGATATCCCCAGGAAGATAGCCAATGTCTTTATTGCTAAGAGGAACAATTGGTCTGGCTAAATAGATTTGCTTGTATTCCCTTTTTTGTTCCAGGGCTGCGGCAAGTGCAATTAGTGTTTTTCCAGTTCCGGCTACGCCTTGCATTGATACAAGTTTGATTTCAGGCTTAAGCACAGCATGAATAGCAAAAGCCTGTTCTGCATTTCGGGGTTTTATTCCATAGGCATTTCTTTTCTCCACTTGTTCGAGCATGCCATTCGCAGAGTTATAAAATGCCAGCACTGATTTCTTGCCACTTCTTAATATATAATAGTGGTTTTTCATCGGCTTTTCTTTGCCTAGTACCTCATCTGGGGGGCAATAACCCTTATCATATAGTAAATTGATTAAGCTTGGATCAATTTCTTCGACCACTTTGCTGCCTGTGTATAACGAACTTATGTTCTGGATTTTGCCTGTAGTATAATCTTCTGCATTTAACCCTAGTGCTTTGGCCTTTAGCCGCAGGTTAATATCTTTTGAAACTAAGATTACCTTTTTTCCTTTCTCTTCTTTCTGAAGGAGTAATGCTGAATTGAGAATTCGATGGTCGGCTTTGTCTTCATTGAAAACTTTGTTAGCATCGACTTGTCCATCTCCCCCTGTGTCCATCACGACTTTAAAATTTCCTTTACCCTTTCCGTTGATAGGGTTCCAGTGATGGAGCATTTGATTTTTGGCCAGTTTATCAATTAACCGGATGAATTCACGAGCCTCAAAGTTCTTGGTGTCGTTACCCTTTTTAAAATTGTCTAATTCCTCCAGTACAGTGATGGGAATGCCAATGTCGTGTTCGTCAAAGTTCAGGATGCTATTATGTTCGTAAATGATAACAGAGGTGTCCAGTACGAAAATTTTTTTCCCGGCCTTACCAGCAAGGTCTTTGTCTTTTTTTGCCATAAATAAAAGAAAGGTTCAACAACACAAAAAAAATCGCGAAGACACGTTTCTTACTTAGGATAAAAAGACCTGCAAGTATGAAACGTTTCTTCGCGACA
>JAYVBN010000034.1:0-7276 GCA_043750455.1 Bacteroidia bacterium
GCTCTAAAATCCTGTTTAAGCCGTACAAGACGAGATCAGGGGCTGCAAATATGGGTTGTTTAAGATTGTTTTCAAAAAAGTAGGCATCTCCCCCACACATAATTACTCCCAGATCGGGGAATTTTTGAGTGTACTGCTCAATAATACCGTTGACTTCTGCAAGTACCCCGTTTACCACTCCACTTGTCATACAACTTTCCGTACTATTCCCCACCAGTTCTGCTTTGTTAAATTCCTTTATTAACGGCAAGCGAGCCGTAAACGTGTGCATGGCATCAAATCTCATTTGTATCCCTGGCGAGATTGCACCTCCGTGGTAATTTAATCCGGCATCGAGAAACTCATAGTTAATACATGTGCCGGCATCAATCACGAGGCAGTTCTGCCGTGGAAATATTTCCATGGCACCGCAAACAGCAGCAATGCGATCCACGCCAAGTGTATCTGGTGTGGCATACAAATTTTTTATTGGCAATGGAAGATTGGTGGTGAGTAATAACTTTTTACCTGTACAGTTGATCCAGCTTAAAACTTCCTCAGTTGGCTCATTGACAGAACTAACAAGACTGTGTTCGAACCTTTCTTTTTCAAGAAAGGTCTTTAACTGTTGACTTGTACTGAACAAAAATTTTTCGTGTAGCTTCGTTCCGCTAAATAAAGCGGCTTTTATTCTAGTATTGCCGTAGTCTATAACAAGATTCATAAATATTCAAAGCTCTAAAGTATGAAACCCCGTAACAAGTATAAAGTCATAGGCCTCATGTCAGGCACTTCTCTTGACGGACTGGATATTGTGTATTGTAAAATTAAGGTAGAGAAGAAAATCAAGAAGTTTGAAATTCTGTCTACTACAACAAAAAAATATACGCCCGATTGGAAAACCAAATTATCTTCAGCTCATACGCTAACCGCTTCTCAGTTATTTTCTCTTGATCATTTTTACGGTCAATACTTAGCCAAGGCTACTCTTGATTTCATAAAGGAAAATAAAATCAAGGATGTAGACTTCATTGCTTCGCATGGCCATACCATCTTTCACCAACCCAAAAACGGCTTTACTTATCAGTTAGGAAGTGGTCAAACCATCCATGATGTTTCAGGACTTCCTGTTGTTTTTGATTTTCGCAGTTTGGACGTGATACGTGGTGGTGAGGGAGCTCCACTCGTGCCAATAGGTGATCGATATTTTTTCAACGAGTATGACATTTGCCTAAACCTTGGCGGGATTGCGAACTTGTCAATGGAACGGAAAGGAGAGAGAGTAGCTTTCGATTTTTGTTTTGCCAATATGGGATTAAATTTTTTATCTGCTAAAGCCGGAAAAGAGTTTGATAGAAATGGAGCGTTAGCTTCGTCTGGGGAGATAAATGATATGATGTTGCAACAATTGGATAGCGTTTACAAGGCACTTCGCAGGAAGAGACCTTCACTTGGCCGTGAAGGTTTTGAAAAATCAATTGAGTCAATTTTGAACAATGAAACTATTCCTTTACCAAATAGACTCCGAACGTTTTGCGAATCAATTGCGATCGAAACGGCTAATGCGATTCCTACCAAAAAAAATAAGATGAAATTATTAGTGACAGGTGGTGGCGCTCTCAATTCATTTTTAGTTCAGGTGCTAAGAAGGAAACTAAAAAACAAAGTAGAAGTTATAATTCCTCAGAAACAAGTCATTGAATTTAAAGAAGCGGTAGTTTTTGCTTTGCTTGGTGTACTTCGGGTTCGAGGAGAAGTGAATTGTTTGAAAAGCGTAACTGGCGCGAGTAGGGATAGTAGTGGAGGAGTTATGGTGGGGTTCTAAAAAAAGTAAGCACTGGACAGTAGGCAAAATGTTGGCCCTGAATATTTTGATCCAAGATTTTAAATGAATCAATACTTAAATTTATAATGAAAGAACTTCTTCAAAAATTTGAAACCAAGCGCCCCGAGATAGTCTTTGAGTGGAAAGATTCAGAAACAGAAGCAGAGGGTTGGGTTGTGATTAATTCATTGCGCGGTGGCGCAGCTGGTGGTGGCACTCGTATGAGAAGTGGTCTTGACAAGCACGAAGTAGAGTCGCTGGCCAAAACGATGGAGATTAAATTCACTGTTTCGGGTCCACCAATTGGAGGTGCTAAGTCTGGAATAAACTTTGATCCTAACGATCCGCGTAAGGCAGGTGTTTTACACCGCTGGTATTCTGCTGTAATGCCACTATTGAAATATTATTATGGCACTGGCGGTGATATGAATGTTGACGAAATTCAGGAAGTGATTCCCCATACAGAGGATGTTGGCATTTGGCATCCTCAAGAGGGTGTTTTTTCAGGACACTATAAGCCGACTGAGCCGCAGAAAGTGAATAGAATAGGACAACTTCGGCAAGGTGTTATTAAGATTATCGAAGATGAATTGTATACGCCTGCGCTTTCAAAAAAATATACCATTGCAGATATGTGCACAGGTTATGGAGTTGCACAGGCCGTGCGTCATTACTATGAATTGTGGGGAGGGCAGATGAAGGGTAAGCGTGTTGTTGTACAAGGTTGGGGAAATGTGGGTGCGGCAGCCGGTTTCTATTTATCTCAAATGGGAGTGAAGATAGTGGGTATCCTCACCCGCGAGGGTGGATTGATCCATCAGAAAGGATTCTCACATGAAGAAATTTGTGAGTTGGTTGTAAATAGACAAGGCAATCGTCTGATCACTGATGATCTCCTTTCTTTTGAAACGGTGAATCAAAAAATATGGGATCTTGAATTTGAAATATTTATTCCGGCAGCAGCTTCACGGCTCGTTACAAAAGATCAGGTGGATAGGATGATTGCTTCTAAAGTAGAAGTTTTTTCATGTGGGGCTAACGTTCCGTTTGCCGATCCTGAGATTTTCTTTGGCCCGACAGGATTATATGCCGATGAAAAATTTTCAGTGATTCCGGATTTTATTGCCAATTGCGGAATGGCCCGGGTGTTTGCTCACTTCATGGAGCGCGAAGTGTCCATGGATGACAAATCAATATTTAATGACATCTCAGAGACAATCAGAAAGGGCTTAGAAAAAACAAAGAATGCCAATCCATCCAAAACTAAAATAGCACAAACTTCTTTTGAAATAGCATTAAGACAGCTTGTCTGAGATTTTAATGTGGCGGATGAACAGCCAGATAAGGTTGTATAATCAGGTAGATGATGGCACCTGCAAAATAACCCATCATGGCGAGCAATGATATTTTCTTTAAGTACCAGATAAAATCGATTTTCTCGATGCCCATAGCGGCAACTCCAGCTGCCGAACCAATAATCAAGATACTACCTCCTGTGCCAGCGCAGTAGGCCAGATATTCCCACACCATATGATCTTGATAGTAAACATCCATACTATACATGCCCATGCTGGCCGCTACAAGGGGAACATTGTCAACCACTGCAGACAATAGCCCGATAAGGGTAATAATAATGCGCTGATCGCCAATTGAATGATCCAACCATTCTGCCGCGTGATGTAGAACCTGCATCGATTCCAAAGCTCCCACCGCTAATAGAATACCGAGGAAGAATAAAACGCTAGGAACATCAATCCGCGCAAGCGCCCCAGCGACTGTATAATTTTTCTTAAGAGCTTCATCGAGATCTGGGTTGATAAGTTCAGAAACTACCCAAAGTATACCAAGTCCTAACAAGATGCCGATATAAGGAGGCATGTGTGTGACGGTTTTAAACACAGGCACAAACACAAGCGCACCAACACCCAGTACAAGCATGAGATTGCCCGATCTTACTACATGGTCATTTTGTTTGGCGTGATGATGTTCGTGGGTTTCACCCAACGTTCCCTTCAGCGTGAAGTTTAGATAAATCAGTGGGATAAGCATACATGCTACACTTGGAAGAAACAATGTGATCATGATGTTACCAGTTGAGATTTGTCCTCCAATCCATAGCATGGTAGTTGTTACATCTCCAATCGGAGTCCAGGCTCCTCCGGCATTAGCGGCAATTACAATCATACCGGCAAAGAAAAGTCGCATTTCCTTATCGGGAATTAATTTCCGAATAAGGGAGAGCATAACAATAGTAGTAGTCAGGTTATCCAGTACGGAGGAGAGAAAAAATGTAACCCAGCATACGATCCAAAGGAGTGTTTTAGGATTTTTGGTTTTGATTCGATCTGTAATAAACCTGAAACCGTGATGCGCATCGACTAGCTCAACAATAGTCATGGCACCCAGCAAAAAGAAGAGAATCTGGGATATCCCACCCAAATGTTCTGACAAGGAAAAGGTAACAAACTCACGATACAACTCGCCAGAAGAAAGATTGGTAAATTTTTCACCCAGCTCAATTTTCAGAACCTCCAGAAATGAAGTGTATGATTTACTCTCGGTAACTGAAGTAGAGGGGTCAGATAATACAAAGAGTGTCCAGCAAATAACTCCCGTAAGGAGGGCTGAAGCGGTCTTGTTTATTTTAATAGGGTGCTCAAAGGCAATGGCGAGGTATCCAACAATGAATACGATAATGACAAGCGCTTCCATAGGCAAGGTTTAGGGTGGTAGGTAAATATAAGCTAAAAATGGTTTTACGAAAACCGTTGCGGAAAATTATAATGATTCGATAACGGCTTGTTTACCGATCATGTAGTTTTCCGGAAGATTTTAAACATTGATATTTTGGCCGTGCCGCCTTTCCCATTCTACTTCAGTCCAAACAATCCTTCATTAAGCAGATTTAATGCCTTATCTTTTTGAGAGGTTTCAACTAAAATAGAAATATTGTTGTGGCTACCGCCATAGGAAACCATCCGAATAGGAACAACAGCTAATGACTGAAAAACCTCGTTGAGAACACCTTCCTTTTCGGCAAGCCCATTGCCCACAACACAAATAATGGATTGATTCTTATCCACTTCGATTGTTCCAAAGCCTTTCAACTCAGTAATAATTTCATCCAGGCGTTTGTCATCATCGATGGTAACAGACACAGCCACCTCAGAAGTGGAGATCATGTCGATAGATGTCTTATATTTTTCAAAGACTTCAAACACACGTCTTAGAAAACCATGAGCAAGCAACATGCGCGAGGATTTTATATTGATTGCTATGATTCCATCTTTAGCGGCAATGGCTTTGAACTGACCGCGACTTCCTTTATCACTAATAATTGTTCCGGGCGCCTTTTCATCCATTGTATTTTTAAGCCTTACGGGAACGCCCATTTTTTGGGCAGGTACAATAGTGGAAGGATGCAGGATCTTTGCACCGAAGTAAGCCAACTCAGAGGCTTCGTCAAAAGTTAACTCAGCAATTGGCAACGTCTTCTTCACAATACGTGGATCGTTATTGTGCATGCCATCGATGTCTGTCCAGATTTGGATTTCTTCTGCTTTTATAGCAGCTCCAATTAAAGAGGCTGTGTAATCGCTGCCACCACGCTTTAAATTATCGATTTCATTTTTATGATTGCGGCATATGTAACCTTGCGTTACCAGAATGTCAACATTGCCTAAAGTCTCGACTAAAGGACGGACACGTTCACCTATCTTTTCAAGTTCCGGCTCATCATTTTCGTCAATAGACATAAAGTGAAGTGCTGGCAACATACGTGCTCCGATCTTTCTTTCCTGTAAGTGATGATAGAATAATTCGGTGGAGATCAGTTCACCTTGTGCTAATAATTCGCGGTAACTTCTGTCATCAAATTTTCCTGCGGCTAGTAATCTGACCAAGCTGAAATAGCGACTTACAATTTCCTGGCCGATAGCTGCGTAAGCTGGTGAGGAGAACAGTTCATGTGCAAAATTGAAATAGTGTTTTTCTAGTTCAGCAATTTCCTGTAAAGCGGCAGTTTGTTGCAGAGCAATTAAATGATCACCCATACGCACCAACGCATTGGTGGTGCCACTCAAAGCAGAAAGCACAACAATCTTCTTACCTGGCATAGCGGTTACCAGGTCAGCAATCTTTTTCATTCGCTCAGGCTTGCCTACAGAAGTGCCGCCAAATTTTACAACCAGCATAAATCATTTTTTTAAGGGTCGTAAAGATAAAAATGACTGCTTAAGAATGGATCGATCTTGCTAACTTTTTTGAAATGCAGACACAAACGGTTGTTTGGTAAGAGAAGTAATCGGGAGCTATGAGATGCACTAGGCTTAAAAGCAAACAGGCTTTCCCGAATTTCAGGAAAGCCTGTTTAGCTTATTATCGATTCTTATTTTACTTCTTCACTTCTTCATATTCAACATCCTGTGCATCGCCCGCACCGGAGTTGCTGCCTGCATTGGCATTACCATCTGCACCAGTGTTAGGCTGAGCGCCTGGTTGCGCTGAACCACCTGCATACATCTCTTGTGAAGCCGCTTGCCATGCTGCATTGAGTGTAGCCATGGCGCTGTCAATAGCAGCTAAGTCCTGGATGCTATGTGCTTGTTTCAATTTCTCAAGTGCAGCAGTGATAGCTGTTTTGTTTCCTTCAGAAAGTTTATCACCGAATTCCTTCAGTTGTTTTTCAGTTTGGAATACAAGTGAATCGGCCTGGTTGATTTTCTCAACCTTCTCTTTTTCTTTCTTATCGCTTTCGGCATTGGCTTGTGCCTCTTGCTTCATCTTTTGGATTTCGGCATCTGTCAAACCAGAAGACGCTTCAATGCGGATCTTCTGCTCTTTGCCAGTGCCTTTATCTTTAGCAGCCACATGAAGAATACCATTCGCATCAATATCAAAGATAACTTCAATCTGAGGCACACCACGTTGAGCAGGTGGTATTCCATCCAAATGGAAACGACCAATTGTACGGTTATCTTTTGCCATCGGGCGTTCACCTTGCAACACATGTATTTCTACAGAGGGCTGGCTATCGGATGCTGTTGAGAACACTTCTGATTTCTTAGAAGGAATAGTAGTGTTTGATTCAATCAACTTCGTCATTACACCACCCATGGTTTCAATTCCAAGGGACAATGGAGTAACATCCAACAACAACACATCTTTTACTTCACCGGTCAACACACCACCTTGAATAGCAGCTCCTACTGCAACCACCTCATCAGGGTTTACACCTTTCGATGGTTTTCTTCCGAAGAATTTTTCTACTTCTTCCTGAATACGAGGTATACGGGTTGAGCCTCCTACTAATATCACTTCGTCAATCTGACTTACAGAGATACCAGAGTCTGCAACCGCTTTGCGGCAAGGCTCTAATGTTCTCTTGATCAAATCATCTGATAACTGCTCGAACTTAGCACGTGAAAGTTTTTTCACTAAGTGCTCCGGCACGCCATCCACGGAAGTGATATA
>JAYVBN010000035.1:0-3148 GCA_043750455.1 Bacteroidia bacterium
TCCAGACAACCTACAATATTCATCAGCGTAGATTTTCCCGAACCCGAAGGTCCCATGAAAGCCACGTACTCACCTCTATCAATTGTGATGGAAATATCCTGAAGTGCGTTCACGATATTGGTTCCCATCTTGTACATCCGGGAGATATTTTTGGTCTCAATAATATTTGGCATGCTCGCTGGTTTGGTGTTCTATGGATGAATCAGATGGAGATAAAGTTGACGCTCACTATGCTTCAACTGATGAATAACGTTTTGGTTTCAATTTCGCCTCAAATTGGTAAAAATAACCTTCAAATAGCTACCATTCCGCAAATTTTGGGTCGACTAACTTTTGTAACATCGATTTTTGGCGGCCTGTCGCGAGGCGCGCCACCGGGCTCTCGGCAGTCGCCACCCAACGCACATTCCATTTTGGGCTCCAACAATGCCTCCATCCCTGGCCGATTAGTTTTCGCCTCATTATTTTCCATTAACATTACAGAACTCTCGGACTTTAGACGCATTCCTTACAGCTTTGTTACTTATTCCCTGAATAAAACTACAGACATAAGCCCTTTGTGAACCTTTGTGCCCTCCGTGACTTTGTGGTTAAATTTCATAGTTTATCCTTTCTCTATTCTAAATCGAAACGTTTTAGTCGTGTATTCAAACGTGGAAAGATCATATACTCGTTCAGAAAACTCTACCGTATTTTCCTGATCAATTAGAATAACCGTTGAGCATCGCGATCCATAGCCTGGTGATTTTATAAACATCGAACTCAATGCACGCTCACGCTCCAAACCAATTCCAGTATCAGGAAGTTGATCATCGGTGGCTCGCTCTCCATCATAAAGAAACTCAAACAATTTTTGGGACGTGATACTTTCAGATTTTAATAGCAACTCAAGTTTCTGTTTACCTTTCTCCACCTTTGGCCAAGGCGTTTCCAATAAATGGTTACTCAATCCATATAATCCGTTTGTAACTTTATTAATTCCGGTTTTATAATTCGATAAGTAATAAAACCCTTCTGAGTTGCCCACCAAAAGATTGAATCCATTATAGACTCCAGCTTTTGATTCAATGGATTTCAAATAATCTTCTGATGCAATATTTTGTTCCAGATAGTCAGAAACCAGTTGTCCACGTGAAGGAGCATCAGGGTTAATGTTCTTTGGATCACGGTAGTTGGTGAGCATGCTTATCTTTCCAGACTTGCTCATGCCCATCCATGTGCCATTAGCCTTAAGATCTCTTCCTCCTACAATGTTGGGATAATCCTTCCAAAAATCTGCCGCGGCTGTCTGGCGATTATAAAATTCATCGCGGTTGGCCGCAATGATGAGTTTGTAGGTTGAATGTCGCTTTATAGAAAAAAAGATCAGGCACATAAGGGAAACTTCACAACGGTTCTTCTGTCATTAAGAATGCTAAGTTGGGAAAATATTTTGATGTGTGATCATTAATAGATCATAGACAATTATTAACATTTGCTACTGACTATTCCGACTTCAAACTATTTACGGGGCCATTACCACATCTTTGAACGATTGGTAGCTTAACGAAAATGCATTTAGCGAATAACGATCAACCAAAAACGACCAACTACTTTATTCGTACCGTAATGCCTTCACAGGATTTGCTCGTGCCGATCTTAATGTATGATAGCTAATTGTGAGTATTCCAATGACAAAAGCCACAATACCTCCCATTACAAACACCAGTAGATTAATATTGATCCGGTATGCGAAGCTCTCCAACCAGCGATGTAATGCGTAGTAAGTTATTGGGCTTACCATCACAAATGCGATTATAATAAGCATGGCAAAGTTTCGTGATAATAGAATAGTGATTTGGCTTTCTGAAGCGCCCAATACCTTTCTTACGCCAATCTCTTTGGTCTTCTTCTCAATAGTAATGGCTGCCAATCCAAACAAGCCTATACATGAAATTAAGATGGCAAGCCCCGCCATAATCGCTACTACCGCACTCATTTGTTTGTCGGAGCGATACACTTCTTCAAAGTGAGCATCCAAAAACGTATAATCAAATGGATACGATGGTACCAATTCGTCCCATACTTTTTTTACCTCGGCAATCCCTTCCTCGGTGCGGCCCTTCTCTACTTTTACGGAGAGTTCACTGTAGCCCCACTCAGGATGCACGACTAACGCAAGGGTATTTACTTTATAGTGAAGCGAGTTGAAATTAAAATCTTTTACTACGCCTATGATTGTTCCTAGTGAGTCATTGTGATACCAACCGTGACCTGCCTTCGTGCCAATGGTTTCTTTCAGCCTAAGTTCTTTGGCAAACGATTCATTGATTATAAACGCGAAGCCATTATCGGTTAGATTGTCTTTTGAAAATCCACGACCTTCCTTCACCTGTATCCCATACACATTCAGGTAATCATAATCCACATTTACATTGGAGGGTGTAATCGCCAGAACGCCCGTGTCGGCTTTCACTTTGAACCCCCATTGATGAAAGTTGCTGCCCAGCCGTTGCCCACTAGCCGTCACTCCTTTTATCATTGATTGATTCTGCAATTCCTTTTTTATGGTCTCAAATTTTTCATTCGCTTCGTCATTCATATTCACCAACATCATTTGGTCTTTATCAAAACCGATGTCAGATTCTTTCATGAACGATAGTTGCTGAACAACGATAAGTGTACTTATCGTCATAGCAATGGCCAATCCAAATTGAACCACCACTAACGTACTTCGCAACACCGACTTGCCCTCTCCCTTGTTACCACCTTTTAGCACCCGCGATAAATTAAGCGAGGTCATATAAAAAGAAGGATAGATGCCCGTTACTATTCCTAATGAAAGAGTACCGACTAACACTGCTGCTATTTGCCAAACATTTTGAAACAGGGGAAGGATTGCTAGTTTTCTTCCGATCAAATCATTGATCATTGGAATGAAAAGAACATCTAACAGCAAGGCCACCACCAAGGCAAAGCCCGCTAACATCACCGACTCAAAAATAAACTGACCAAATAATTGAAATTTTTTAGCGCCAATTGTTTTTCGTGCACCGATCTCTTTCCATCGATGAGACGCGCGAGCCGTAGTTAGATTCATAAAATTGACTGCGGCTATCAATAGGATAAAAGCAGCAATCACATAGAAAATAGTTAGATACGATCCATT
>JAYVBN010000036.1:0-2427 GCA_043750455.1 Bacteroidia bacterium
GGGCTTCATTGGAGGCAACTTCTCAGTTATATAAGGTTGTCATCAATCATACGGGTGGTATTATGATTGACATCAACACTACCTTTAGTAAAGCGCAAAGTAATTACCGGATCATTGCCAATCCATTAGTACTTTCCCCAAATACAATTGATGCCATTTTCAGTGAGGAACTGGGTGGCTACGATGAGAATGTCTGGCGCATGTACCGCTACGAGAATAGCAGCATCAGTAAGCTTTCGAAGTCATCCACTATGGATATAGGAAAGGGATATTGGTTTATCTCTACCAAACCGCCAACGGGAGGTAGCTTTACAACTGCGGCTGGCTCAACAGTGCCTGTTAGTGTTGATGAGCCTTTTGAGATTACACTTTCACAGGGTTGGAACCAGATTGGCAACCCGTACAATTTTGATATTTCGTGGAATGATGTCAGAGTAGCAAACCCCACAATAGCAGATAAATTAAGTACCACGGCAAGATCGTATGATGGGAACGTTAACGCAATAGATGAGATCAAAAAATTTGAAGGGGCTTATGTTTCCTATACCGGAACAGCTACTGTTAAAATAAAAATACCCGTTGCTAAGAACCCAGCTATTAATGGAAGAATTGGATCGAAGGAAATTGAGAATCCGTTAAGTAATGATCATTGGGAGGTGAAGTTCAATCTATCTAATGGAGTCCAAAACTATTCATTAGGTGGGCTGGGTATGCATCCACAAGCAAATGAAAGTGTGGATGCCTTCGATGATTTTAATATTCCACGTTTTTTTGAATATCTCGAAGTAAAACATCCTAAGCAACTCTATGATATGGGTTTTACAAAAGATGTGGTACCGACTCAACATGAGCACATCTGGAATTTCTCTACCGAATCAAATCAAGATGGGGAGAACATAACATTAGCTTGGGACAATTCATACTTTGGCAATGGTAGTGAGCAGTTGTGGTTGATGGATGTTGAGACGGGTGCGGTATGGGACATGCGAAAAGAAAACAAAGTAGTTGTCAATTACTCGCCTATTCGCAGATGGCGTGTCGCCTTTGGAAGTGAGTTGTATGTGAAGGATGCCACTCTCCCAGAGCAAAATAGTTTAGTTGCAGTTTATCCAAATCCATTCAATAATGAAATTTCTATTGAAGTGGCTGTTGTGGATCCTTCCACAGTAAAACTGGATCTACTGGATTTAAATGGAAGGAATGTAAAGACCCTAATGAACCAGCAGATGAATAAAGGCCGCTATATTACCAAATGGGTTGGCAGTAATGATGGATCAGAAGATATTGCTTCAGGGCTTTATATCATTAGGTTTCAAGCAGGAACAGTTGTTCAGTTTAAACGAATAGTAAAACATTAAAAATCACAGCGTATGAAAAAGTTTGCATTGATTTGGATGTTGCTGTTGGCATTTGCAGTGGTGACGAATGCGCAAGAAGCAAAAGCACGCACGGAAAAGATACACGTGTTGGTGGGAGATCCTAAAGTTCACGAGGCTTCCACTTTTGCGGAATGGGGGGTTACCAAACTCCCAAAATACAGAGCGTTGATTATTGGTGTATCAGAATATCAGCACCCAAGTGCTACATTAGTCAACTTGGCCGAACCTGTTAATGATGCGCAAAGATTGTATGATGTTCTCACCACCCATTATACCTTTAATTCCGATGATATAATTTTTCTTAAGAATCCCAGGGGACGGCAGATAGTAGATACGCTTGAATATCTGGCTCATAATGTAAAGGCGGATGAGAACCTGTTGGTTTTTTATGCGGGTCACGGAATTTTTGATAAAAAACTTAATACTGGATATTGGATTCCGGCAGATGGCGAAGCAGGTAGACCATCTACTTATTTGTCGAATACAGTATTGAGAGATTATCTGAAGGGTATAACCTCCCGTCATACCTTTTTAATTTCTGATGCTTGTTTTAGTGGGAGCATATTCGCGGCAGGCAGAAGCATGAATATGGAAGATGAGATAGGGAAATTTGGCGACTTAAACAGAATTAAAAGCCGGAAGGCACTCACCAGCGGAAATTTTCAGACGGTGCCAGACAAAAGTATTTTTATGGAGTATTTGATACGAACGTTAACTGAAAATGTGAAGCCCTATATTTCAGCGACATCGCTTTATACAAAAACTTACAATCTAGTTGAGAACAACTCCAGAATACTGCCGCAGTATGGTGCCATTCAGGATGCAGGGGATGAAGGTACAGGCGGGTCTTTTTGTTTTATTAGAAAATCTAATTGATCACCACCGAACCAATCAACTCATCATTTGCATACCAGGCAACAAACTGTCCACTTAACTTCAGTGATTGTTCAACTATACATGGCGACCTAAATAATACAGCATAATTTACGTATAGTTTCATTTGGCTTGCCCCACTCTTTCATTTGTTTTTTTACAACCAACTCTAATT
>JAYVBN010000037.1:0-15882 GCA_043750455.1 Bacteroidia bacterium
TAGTAGATGTTGTGTTGGGATCCAATTCCATACCGGATAGTTACAAAACGATTGTTGACATCTTTGTAAGGAAAAAAGCTGTATTCGAGCTGAGGTAGCACATACACCCTTGACTTATAATTGGTGAAGGTGTTATTGAGAAAGGAAAGTTGATACCCAAGCGACCAGTGGTCACCTAGACTTTTAACAAGTGTATTCTCAAAACTGTAGTTCGTATTTTTTACAACTACCTCCAAAGGGCCAGAGTCAGTATCATACTCATAAGATGATTTCTCCTGACCTCCAAAAAAACCAAAACGTAATTTCCAGTCATCGGTGGTGCGGTTGAAACGAAAGTTTCCCCTCACTTCTGAACTTTTGTATACTTGATCCATGTTGATGTTTCCATTGCCGCCCACTCTAAACGTCCAATAATTCCATTTGTCCTTTGTCTGGTTGGAGTCACGCGCTGAATCTGTAGCAGCCACCGTTTTCATGTTTATCACAATGCCTTCCGCCTGGTTGGTCTTGGCAACCAAAGGCGACAGACCTAACTTTAAATACTTAAGCATTTGGTCTCTAATTTCAAAATCGGTGGCATTCGGGTCGGTCACAAACCTTAGAGTATCTCTTGCATCTTTAAAAGAATTTTGACCGTAAAAAATCATCTGGTACTGTCTGCCTCCACTCCCATTTCGAAGTGACGTGATCAACACATGGACATCAGACGCAACACGATCGAGCAGAAAATCAACTACGTTGATCTCCGTTCGGATAAACATCATATCACAAAAGGTGTTGCTGCAATCAATGAAGACTTTAAGTTTTTGAGGTTTAGTGTCCTGAGCGCTGAGTGATAGAACACCGAGCAAAAAGAAAAGTACCAGCAAATGGCGATTCATTGTTATTTATGGTTTGAGGCTACAGCGTATACTGAATTAGAGGAGAAAAGTTACAGCAGCACTATTAAACGAAACGTCTTACCGAATTATTATATGGGCGGCAATTGAACGGCCCGAAGGTATCACTAACCATAAATTGAGTTTGGTCGATTTAAAAATTAGATTTGTTACCTTTAGGCCATCAGTAAAGTAACATGTCAACAATAAAAAAACTACTCATAGCCAATCGTGGTGAGATTGCTTTGCGCGTCATGCGAAGCGCCTGTGAAATGGGGATTAAAACCGTGGCCGTTTATAGCGAAGCCGATCGACTGGCACTTCATGTTCGGTTTGCTGATGAGGCGGTTTGCATTGGACCTCCACCCTCATCAGAATCTTATCTAAGAATTGAAAAAATAATAGCTGCAGCAAAAGAATCTGGTGCCGATGCTATTCATCCCGGTTATGGATTTCTTTCTGAGAATGAAGATTTTGCGAAGGCAGTAAAAGAGGCTGGACTTATTTTTATCGGGCCATCACCGGAATCTATAGAACTGATGGGAAGCAAACTTGCTGCTAAAACTGCGGTAGCAAAATTTGGTGTGCCGCTTGTTCCTGGAACGTCTGAACCCATCTCAGATATTAAAGCTGCAAAAAGAATTGCTGCAGAAATTGGATATCCTGTTCTTATCAAAGCAAGTGCTGGTGGTGGTGGCAAAGGAATGCGCATTGTGGAGAATGAAGGTGAGTTTCTTGAACAAATGGAAAGAGCTGTCAGCGAGGCTAAGTCCGCTTTTGGAGATGGGTCTGTGTTTATAGAAAAATATGTAACGCAACCACGCCATATCGAATTCCAGATTTTTGGTGACCAGCATGGAAATGTAGTTCATCTGTTTGAGCGCGAATGCTCAATCCAACGAAGACATCAGAAAGTAATTGAAGAAGCTCCTTCTGCTATTCTTACGCCCGAACTAAGAAAAAAAATGGGTGAGGCAGCAGTAAACGTTGCACGTGCTGCCAATTATTATAATGCCGGAACTGTAGAGTTTCTCGTAGATGAAAAAATGGATTTCTATTTCCTGGAAATGAATACACGGTTGCAAGTGGAGCATCCTGTGACCGAACAGATTACAGGACTTGATCTTGTGAAATTACAGATCAAAGTAGCCCAGGGTGAAAAACTTCCCTTCAAACAAGAAGACTTAAAAATAAAAGGACATGCGGTTGAAGTAAGGGTATATGCAGAAGATCCTGCCAATAATTTCCTGCCCGATATTGGTACACTGAAAACCTACAGAAGGCCACAAGGCCATGGCATTCGGGTAGACGATGGCTTTGAGCAAGGGATGACTAGTCCATTCTATTATGATCCTATGATCGCCAAAATGATCTGCACGGCAGAAACAAGAGAAGCCGCGATAGAGAAAATGGTGCGCGCCATTGATGAATATGAAATCACCGGGTTGGAAACTACCCTTGGGTTCTGCAAATTTGTAATGCAGCACGAAGCTTTCAGAAGTGGAAATTTTGACACCAAATTTATTGAGAAGTACTTTAAGCCAGAGTATCTGCAACCTAAGCCCGATGCTAATGAAGAAGTAATTGCTTCCGTACTCGCTGCCGAGTTATACAACGCTATCAGTATGACTTCAAAGTCCACAACCGAGCCGGTAAAATCAACAGAAAGTAAGTGGAAGAAAAACCGCCTTTGAAACTTTTGTGAAGAATTTCAATCGTCCGCTTATACTCGCTTCCAGTTCGCCTCGAAGACACTACCTGATGAAAGAAATTGGGTTTCAATTTACAATTGAGTCCCCAGATATTGATGAATCCTTTTCTCCGGACATGGATGTACAACTTGTTCCAAAGTTTCTCGCTGAGAACAAAGCACGGGTATTCGCACATAAAATAAATTCTGAAGTGGTTGTAACTTCCGACACTGTTGTTATTCTGAATAAAAAAATCTTAAACAAACCAATAGACCGGTTTGATGCAATCTCCATGTTAACAGAACTCTCAGGAAAAACTCATTTGGTTATTACTGCTGTTTGTCTTTATAGTACAGATAAGACAGAAGTCTTTGATGACCGCACCGAAGTGACATTCAAAAAATTAACACGTAAAGAAATTGAGTTCTACATCGACACCTGCAAACCATTTGACAAGGCTGGATCTTATGGAGCACAAGACTGTTTACCAGCTGGAATGAATCCATGTTCGCACGAAGAGGTTGATTTTTTAAAAAGCATCAACAAGTCAGATTTAATCGAGAAAAGTTTAAGCAGCTCGAAATCAGGATTAGGAGTAGAGATTATTGAAAAAATTGAAGGAAGCTATTTCACCGTAATGGGCTTGCCGATACATAAAGTCTATTCTCACTTGATGAATTTCTGAGCATGAAGAAAATCTGGAGTCTTCTTAAAAATCATTGGAAAGAAGATTTCAACCCCAAGTACTATTCAAGTATTGTTCTGTTCTTAGCCCTTAGCCTGGCGTTCAATTATTCTATAGGTCTCGAAAATCTGGTAATTGATCAGCACCCAGACAAGCTTGTTCGAATCTTTTGGTATTTCTTGTTGTACGGAACTGCCTATTATGGCATGTTTTTCATAATGGTCTATTTTAAGAAGAGAAAAGATCTTCTCACTTCAACACAATTCTGGATGTTAACCTTAACAGGCATTCTACTTCTCTCCTTTAATAGTGCGTTCCCATACATGTCAACTATCCTCAGGCAATTTGAGATTGACATCAAAATTTATTTCTGGATCTACTCCATGGCAAATAATACAATTGGTTTTATTGTCGTGAGCCTTCCCTTGATCCTCTTAGGTGTATTGACGCATACAAAAATCAAGTTTGGCTTAACTTCAACTGGGTTTGATTTCAAACCCTACTTCATGCTATTGCTACTTGTATTGCCCTTCATAGTACTCGCTTCTTTCGGAAATAGTTTTCAGAACTATTATCCCACCTATAAATCAAATTCAGTAGCTGAAATTCTTAATTGGCCTACGTGGCTACCTATGTTTATTTATGAATTTGTTTACGGCCTCGATTTCTTTAATACTGAATTCTTTTTCAGAGGATTCCTGTTGATCGGACTTGCGCACCTCATGGGTAAAGATGCTATTATACCTATGGTTTCTGTGTATTGCTTCCTTCATTTTGGAAAACCTGCCGGTGAAGCCATCAGTTCAATTCTTGGAGGCTATGTGCTGGGTGTAATCGCCTTTTATTCCAGAAGTATCTGGGGCGGTGTAATCTTACATATAGGTGTTGCCTGGATGATGGAACTGATGGCCTACCTTCAAAAGATTTATTGAAGTATTTTTTTATAGACTTTCATAAGTGCTGGCGCAATTACAGCAGGTTCAAAACGTTCAATGTATGTCTTTGATCTCTCCGTCATCTGTCTAGCGATAGTTTCATCTGAGAGAATTGTATTTAAAGCCTCCGTAAGTTGTTCGGGATTTTTTGAATCTACATACAAACAATCGGGACCGCCAGCTTCTGAAAAGCATGATCCTTGGGAGGTGATGACAGGTGCTCCACATGAAATGGCTTCTACTATGGGAATGCCAAAACCTTCGAACAAAGAAGGATAGACAAACACTTTTGCTAACTGGTAAATTGCTGGTAAATCTGCAAAAGCCGCATTGTGAATAAAGAATACTCGCTTCTCCAAACCATTAGCGGTGATATAATCGTTCAGCTGTTTCAAGTACGAGGTAGCTCTACCTACAATCACAACCGGTAAATTATGCTTTGAATGTTTAAGCGCTTGAAGTAATAGCAACACATTCTTGCGCGATTCAATGGTGCCAACATTTAAAATAAACTCAGTTGGAAGTTTATACCGTTTCTTCACTTCGTTTACCTGATCCTGCGAATACACCTTCTTGAAATTAGGATGGCTACCCTGGTAAATAATTTCAATCTTTGCAGGATCTATTCCCAGAAATTCAATGAGGTCATCAGCAGTTTGTTTACTAATCGCTATTATTTTATCAGCCGATTGGCAAGCGTTGCGAAGCTTCCAATCATAGATTTTAATATCAATGGGCTTGTAAAATTCCGGGAAGCGTTTAAAAATCAAATCGTGAACAGTAACGACAGACTTTAATTGCTTTGGTTTGGTCAGCGGCAACTCATTGCTCAATCCATGAAAGACCTGAACGTCATCATTAGCTGCGACATTCCCCAGATTATAGGATCGCCAGAAACTTCCAAGTCGTAAAGAAGCAGTCACCTTTGAAGGCTCATGAATCTTGATCGATGATTTTTGGAGAAGTGAATCTACTTCCGGATGACTTCGAAGCTTAGGTGCGTACAGTAGGTATTCATTCTCAGGATAGGTTTCGCTTAAGGCATTTAAAATAAAGCGACTGTAGTTACCAAGCCCTGTGAAATTATTGAAAAGTCGTTTGGCGTCAAATCCAATTCTCACTTCGGAAATGTTTTCTTATACAGTTCAATACTCTGAAGAATGATTTCCATTGCTTTCTCCTTCGACTCAAATTCATCTACGATAACTTTTTTGTTCTCCAGAACTTTGTAGTTCTCAAAAAAATGCTTTAACTCTATTTTAAAATATTCGGGTAGCTCACTTACATCCTTGATGTGACTGACGCTTGCATCCTGCTCAGCAACAGCAATAATCTTGTCGTCCGCCTCTCCCCTGTCAATCATTCTCATAACCCCAATTACCTTGGATGGAATCAAGCAGCGTGGAACTACAGCTACCTGTGTTAGTACTACAATATCCAATGGGTCGTGATCTTCGCCCAGGGTTTGTGGTATGAACCCGTAGTTAAGCGGATAGTACATGGACGCATAGATTACACGATCAAGTTTAATCAGCCCACTTTCTTTGTCTATCTCATACTTAGCACGTGATCCTTTCGGGATTTCGATAATGCCATTCACAAATTCCGGAGGATTATCTCCAATTCTAACTTCGTGCCACGGGTGTTGTACCATACTAATTTTTTATTAGAATGCGAAGATAAAAGAAAAGCCCCGCGTTTCTGCGAGGCTCTTCAAATTTCTACAGGTGTTTCTAAATATCCAAAGTTGACAGTTGACAAAATCGCAGTTGACAAAAAGTTTGTCAATTGTTCATTGTCAACTGTCAATTTACTAGTCCTTCTTCTCCTCTTCTTTCTTTGCGTCTGGTTTCTTGGCTTGCACAATTTTATCACCCTCCTTCAAACGCTTGGAAACTACCAGGAACGGGCCGGTTACAATCTCAACACTATCTGCTATCCCGGAAATAATTTCAATATTGTCATAATCACTAATACCTGTTTTCACCTCCACCATTTTAGCTACACCTTTCTCATTCACAAAAACCACAATTTTATCCTGCTTCTTCTCAACCACCTTCTTAGAATCAGTAATCACAGGTTTTCTGTTATTTCCTCCATTATTATTGCTGTTCGCAGTATTCTCTTCAACACCATCTGGCTTGCGGGTAGTAACAGCGGCAAGTGGCACTGAAAGAACGTTGTCTTTGCGTGTGGTAATTATTTCCACACTGGCCGTCATACCAGGCCTGAAGGGAAATTTATTTCCCATCTTGATCAAATCCTGATACGAAGTTTGCAATATTAATATCCGAACTTCGAATTCAGTAATGGCATCTGCCGAAAGTTTGTCCTTTGCCGTATTGGCAATGTTGGTTACAATTCCTTTGAACTCTTTGCTAATGTTTGAGTAGGCATCTACATCAATAAGGACTGTATCGCCATAGTGTACACGCACAATATCATTTTCATTTACATTAACCCGAACTTCCATTTTATTCAAATCCGCAATGCGCAGCATTTCAGTTCCGCCCATGGTAGCCGTTCCAACTACGCGCTCACCTTGTTTCACACTCAGTTTAGAAACAATACCCTTCATGGGTGCAACCACAGACGTCTTGCGCACATTTTCTCTGGATTCTTTCACAGAAGCCTCTGTACTGTTCACAATATATTTGGCAGCCTCCAGGGATTGTTTAGCTGATGTTAAATCATTGTTGGCCACTTTGTAATTCTGTTGTGAAAGTTGCCAGTCAGCTTCCGAAATGACTTTCTCATTCCACAATTTCTCCTGCCTCTTGTAATCCTGCTCTGCGCGCATGAAATTTGCTTCAGCACGAGAAAGAGAAGCCCTGGAAGACTCCACATTAGCTCGTTGCTGATTCAGTGCTGCTTCTGATCGCTCCAACTGGCTCAACCAGGTTTCAGGGCGAATTTTCACAAGCACCTGTCCCAACCTTACAGAGTCACCATCTTCCACATTCAATTCAATAATTTCACCAGAAACTTCAGGGGCTAGTTTTACCTCCGTCACCGGTTGAACGGTACCGGATGCACTTACCTTTTCCGTAATAGAAACCTTCTTGGCCTTCACCAGTTCTACTTCTATTTCCTTGCTCTTGCCTATCCATCCTTGTGATTTGCCAACCACTAATAACAGAATAACAACTATGAGTCCACCGATAAGATAGTAAACAAGCTTGTTTGATTTTTTCTTTTGCTTTGCCATTCGTTCAGAAATTGTTTGGGGTTAGTAGGAAATTGTTTTGCCTTGGTAGAAATCAAGTACTTTCTTTTTGAAAATGAAATTATACTTGGCGCGTGTCAGATCAGATTTAGCCTGGAACAAATCATTTTCTGAAATCTGATATTCTACGTAGCTAAGTGCGCCAAGATCGAAGCGCTGTTTATTCATCCGATAAGCTTCTTCGCGCGCACTCACTTGTTTAAGCGAAGCTGTGTATGTCTTGGCCGCAGAGAATGCATCATTAAAAGCAGTTTCAATAGTTTGTCGAAGCGTATTCTCTGTTTCTTGCTTTGAAATCTGTGCTAATTCATTTGTAACAGCCGCGCGCTGTACAGCTGTGCGAGCCTGCAAACCATTAAACACAGGAATGGTAAGGTTAAGAGAAAAACTCTTGAATACATTGTCTTGTAATTGAGCTTGTCGATTGTAGTCATCAGATACTTTTACTGAAGCCGGCACGAATGAATAAACAGGGACATTACCTGGTTGAGTTATACCAATAGGACTGGATGATAATGATGGAGGCGTATCCGAATCCAATGCAAATCTGGCATTGTCAGACACACTGGCGTAGTTGGAAGTAGCATTGCCATTCAGGGTAATCCTGGGATATAAATTTCCTTTGCTCGCTTTTAAACCCATTTGAGCGCTTTGAACTCGCAATAAGGCACTCTTAATCTCAGGCATTGTTTGAAGTGAAATGCTGAAAATCTCCTCTGGAGTTTGCTCTAAGAGCAAGTCTTCTGTTTCTAATTCAGGTATAATCACATCAAATGGAGTAGACCCTGGAAGTTGCATGGCCTGCTTGAGCTGAAGCAAGGAAAGGTTCAATGCATTTTCCTGGTTAATAAGGTTAACTTCATTGGTTGCCACCTGGGCCTCCTGGTTAAGTTCGTTTGATTTCGGAAGTGAACCGGCAAGCACTTGTTTCTTGATCCTTTCCAACTGTTGCTGACTTGAACTTAGTTGGTACTTCGTATTGCCGAAAAGTTCTTTGTTAAAAATTACAGTTGTATATAACGTCACCACATTGATGATGACATCATTCTTGGCTTTGGCAAAATCTTGATTGGATGCTTCGTAATCGGCAGAATTTTGTCGGAAGGAATTCTGCAAACGCAATCCATTAAAAATAGTAAGGGAGCTATTTGCTTGTACATTAATTGTATTCGAATTGCGATTTGTGAATAAGTTCGTTACAGGATTTAGAGCACGTCCGTAGTTTTGACCATAGCCAGTTGACCCATTCAAGCTTGGCAAAAACGCCATCTTGGACTGCAATAAGTTTATCTTGCTACTCTCTATACCATAAAGGCTTCGCTTCACACGTAAGTTCTTCTCAAGTGCTATATCCACACATTCCTGCAGGGTGTATTGTTTGGGTGCATCTTGCGCATACAATCCACCAAGCATCAAAAGGCAAAGGATTTGAATTAGTACAACTCTTTTCATAGTTCTTATCATCTGGTTCTGTTAAATTTCTGGAATGTAATTCACTTCTTTTACCCAACTTAGACTCCGCAGGTATTCAAATGTTACAGGCTTGATACCCGAATCCATTTCAATTACCAGGCAGGCCAAATCATTTTTTCCCTTGCGGGAAACCGACATGGTGGCGATGTTGCAATCATCATGAGCCAGTACATTGGCGATAAAAGCAATACTGCCTTTCATATCATCGGCAAAAATAACGGTGGTATGTAAGCTTGCACTGAAATCGGCCTTAAAACCATTTACTTCAGCAATATTTATCAATCCTCCTCCGCGGCTTTCGCCCAACACTTCAATCTCTCTCTTCCCTTTCTTTAATTTCAGTCGAATGGAATTGGGATGCATGGTGGATGCATTACCAACCGACTTGAACGTGTACTGCAATCCCTGGCTGGCAGCAATTTCTAACGATTCTTTTATTCGTTTATCATCTGTTTTATAATCCAATAGACCTGCGATAATCGCCCGGTCGCTTCCATGTCCTTCATAGGTTCTGGCAAAGGAATTATAGAATATTATCTCGGCAGTTTCAGGTGTGCCTCCTAGTATTTTAATTGCAGCCCGTGCAATCCTGACCACCCCGGCAGTATGTGAACTTGACGGACCAATCATCACGGGGCCAATCATATCAAAAACACTGCTTTTTTCTGGCATACTGCTCAAAACGGAATTTGTCGATAAAAGGATGTGGGTATTACCTATTTCTTGATTAGACGACAAAAATAAGGTTTTATGTCGCAATCCGATGAAGTTACCCCAGGCCAGGTGTCCCACACCTTTAAGGTGTAGGACACCTGATCATTCATGGATATGCCAGCGTTGGAATAAAACCAAACGATACTTCTTTCCAACCGTGCTCGTGTATGCTTGCGCGAAGGAACGCTAAACATCTTTCTCCGATCGGCATTAAACCTGATCACTTCATTATCACTGGCTTCATCGCCAAACGTTACCTTAACATTGGCACGACCGGCAGCTTTCAATACCCCTTCGATATATTCTTTTCCTTCGGCTTCGGCTTGAACCAGTATACGATTGACCATCGCCAGGTTGCGCACGGTGTCTATGCGTTCAGCCAGTATATCGCCCAGGTAACGACCGACTAATGGATACAAATCTTTACCCGCATGTAATTGAAACGCACGTGTTTCGCGGATGACCAATTGATCCCTTGCCCTTGTTGGAGTTCTTCTCCAACAAGTTTGAAATTTGCAGGTGAAGAACACCTGCAAAGGCAAGGGGCAAGAGCTAAAAAAACAAATTATTCGTTCGGATAAAAAATAAGGAAACCCATCTTTCTAAAATCGTTTGCTTTTCACACCACTATGTTTAGTTTCGTATACACTATCAACCTATCAAAATAGTTGGGTAAAAAAATCAAGATATCACTTTCAGTTTTGTTGTTTCTGGTGGCCAGTGTTGTTCTGCTTCATTGGAAGGCCAAGCAAATAGTTATTGAGTTATTAAAAGCCAACACATCAGGGCGCGTTGAGGTTCAAATTGGGAGTCTAAAGATCATTCCCATTAAAAATACTATCGATATACAGGATGTATCAGTACGAATCAGGGATCCTGATTCGGATAGACAAACGGACGCTTCTGTTAAGAAAATATTTATTGACGTGGTTTCCTTATGGGATTTCTTTTCGGGCGGCACGCTCGTCATCGAGAAACTACAATGCGATGGCGGCATGATAATTCTTCCTGTCAGTTTGGCGACTAACAAGGATACTACTAACCATAAAACACAAAGCCTTGCTGCGCTGATTAAAAAAGTAAAATCAGATGCCGTTCGCTTTAAGATCCAGGAAATGGCTTTCAATGATTTTAACCTCACTCAGATTAACGAAGATGATAAACGGCCTTCGGAAATTAAGCATCTCAATGTTACAGCCCACAATTTACATCTGAGTGCCGATTCCATTCTAAAGATAAGACCATTAATAGAGTTTTCTCTTCCTCATCAAACGATATTACTGCCTGCTGGTATAAGCCTTGCTTTCGACACGCTCTTCTTCAGCACGAATGACAATTCCATTCAAGTTGAGAAACTCAAACTGATCTCGCCAGACTCGACCTCAAGCAATCAATTTGAGATTTATTCTGAAAAAATAAGACTAGCTCATTTTGATTTTGAAAACTTATACACACAGGGCATTGCCACAATCGACTCCGTTTTTCTTGATCGATCGATGCTGAACATTCAACGCAGGCAAGGAGATAGCAACACCACTACTAATTCTTCAGGGCTTGATTTGGTTTTGCCATTTCATATAAAGCATCTCATCATCAATGAACTTGCCGCTTCCTTGAAGTTGAGCAAAGGTGCTATTCAAAATAGCTATACTATCAAGAACTCTTCTTTAACCCTCGAAGATTTTTGGCACAAACCTGACTCCACCCACAAGATCTCCACCAAAAACTTTGATTTGGTTATCACAGAGTATAACACTTTACTAAGTCAACATAGTACCTCCATTAGTTTCGATACGGTTCGTCTGCAAAAGCATTCTCTGTCATTGTTAAATTTTAGAATTTCTTCACCCCACCAAAAACTGCCACTTCTTCAAACAGAAGTATTCCAACTAAACCAGGTGGATTGGTATTCAGTACTCTTTGATAAAAAACTAATCGCTGAAGAAGTAATCGTGCAAAATCCAACAGTACATAGCACGATCAAACCTGCTGTTGTCTCGACCACTGAACCCAAAGACAATCTACTCTTAAAAAGTTTGAAAGATTTTCTGGAAGTTCGATTATTCACATTGACAAATGCCACCGCTTATTTACGACTCCAAGAGCAACAAGCAGATATTGTGTTACAGGGTGGCCATGCCACCCTTCATTTCGCTGACTTGATAAGATCAACAAATCCCAATGAGGCCTGGAAGTCTATCGACAGGGTTTCATTTAAATCACTCATAATCAAAAGCCCGGATTTGACTGGAAGCATAAACAAGTTCGATATACATCAAGGGTCTCTTTATGTTAAGAATGCATCCATTCAAGCAAAAGAAAAACTAATCTTTTCTTCCAGTGATCTATTGGTTCAAAAAATTAGCTGGAATCACTTAGTCAACAAACTAAACCTGAGTGGAGTAAGTTGGAAATCAATGGATGTAGCCATAATTGGTGGCCGCGATCAGCACGAATCAGATGATCCCAAAAAACTTCCCAACATATCCATTGCAAATCTGATTGGCGAAAATTCCAGTGTAGGCTATACTACACGTGCAGCTAATCTCAATACCTTACTTCCAATCATAAAAATCAAATCTTTACAACTTGGTGATACCATTCGTTTTAGTGGAGTAGATATTCAAGGACATACTGCTCATTTTGAATCATCGGCAAATACAGGTTCCGTTGGATCATTTCAATTTACAGATCAAAGTGTCGATTTAAATAAAGTAGTTCTGAACAGGCAGACTGCCGATACCTTATTTATGACGATTGAGAAGTTAACTATAGAAGCTGATCTGCAGGGGCTTGCTCAAAAAAGGTTTTGGGTTAAGCAGTTAGCCCTAAAGAACATTAAAACTAATTACTCAAAATTTGATAGTCTTCAGCACTTAAAAATTAATCTTGAGAACAACCTGGTTCTAAATAAGATAAACTACAATAACAAGAAACTTACCATTGGTTCGCTGGCCTTGGAGGCTGGCCCAATAGATTTAAAACACAATAAGAAGATAAGCCTGAGGGAGGAAATAATTGGTGACAAATCGAAACCAAATTTACGGAATGCAAATATGGGTATCGATACGCTAATCCACCGAATGGATACAAGCAGTCGATTTAAGTTGCGCGAGTTAAACAATTCTAATTCAACAACTACTTATAATCCGCTCTATTCAACTAACGCATTGAGGGTGCAAAGTAAACAAGGGGGAATAAATTTATCAGTCACTGACATCACTGCCAGTATGCTTGATTCTACTATGCAGTTAACTGCAAATATCAACGCTGTACAACTCCATGATATTTTGTTTTCAACTAACAAGTTAACAGCACAAATAACCAGCGGATCTGTACAAAATATGGTGATCCATTCCGTTCACGTGAAAGCGCCCCTTGAGATTATTCGTGATAATTTTTCTACCCTGGCCATTAGCAATCTCAAAGCCAGCATAGAGACCGGAGGCAATCTCATTCAATTCAATAGAATGGATTATGATCCTGTGATGGTGCGAGGAAGCATAAAAGATTTTGAATTTCGACCTATCAAGGACAAACAGGTATTTCTGGATGAGAGCTTCTATCAAACCAATTTCATACATACCAAAATTGATTCCATTTCCATTAATAAATTGAATATTGAAAAATTCCTGAACGATTCCCTGTTTCATGTCTCATCTATTCATCTCTCTGCTCCTAGCCTTGATGTTCATCGGGATAAGACCCATCCCTTCTTTCCTGGTAAGATCAAACTATTGCCTACCAATGCCATTCAACAACTTGGAGTAAAAATAAGAATTGATACCATTCAATTCGAAGAAGGGAAGATCCGATACACAGAAAAGTCGCGCATTACTGGCAAGGAAGGGTCCATCTATTTTACTGATCTTAATGGGCGCGTACGAAATATTAAAAGTACAGGTATAAGCAGTACAGATTCCCTTTATATTAGAGCAAGTACCCGGTTTTTGGATTCCGCTCGAGTCAACCTCCGTGTAAGAGAATCGTATCACGATACGTTAGGTGGTTTTCTAATGACCACTAGCGTAAGTCCCTTTCACACGTCCATATTAAATCCATCTTTAATTCCAATGGTATCAGTTGATTTTGAATCGGGTTTTATCGACACACTTCAAATGCGCGCTGTGGGGCGAGAGTATGTTTCAATAGGATCTATGAAGATGCTCTACCGCGACCTGAAAGTAAATTTTTTGGATAAGGAGGATACTTCTAAACATTCGGTAAAAAATGTGATCCTAAAATTTGCCGCCAACAATTTTGTTATTAAAACCAATAATACCAATCGAATTGGTAAAGTGTATTTTGAGCGCGATCGGCATCGCGCTGTTTTCCAATATTGGATAAAGATGATTTTAAGCGGAGTGACCACAAGTGTAGGGGCTAAATCGAATAAGAAACAAATCAAGAAATATATGAAACAACTCAATCAAAAGAAGCTCCCTCCCATTGATCAGGAATTGATTGATTTATAGTGGGGTTGGTTATTATCATCAAGGGATGTCCAAATCATTTCTTCAATTGAAGGTTAGCAATCTCCTGTTGAATGAGCATTGACAAGATGTGAAAATCCCCAGTTTCAATCTTTCTTCGGTTATTTTTGCTATCACTTTACGAAACAGCTGATTGAATGGAGGGGTCAATGCCATGCAATGTTTTTACCATTTATTTAATGAAAACCTTTACTACAATGGTTAATGCATACACATGGAAGTTTAAAAATTGCAAAAACTGATTAAATTTAGTCTTCCTCCTTCTCAATGAACTCCACCATGAGTAAACCCATGCTCTTTGCATTGCTAATTGGAGTTGGTCTTTCATCAGAATGCAAGGCTCAATTCTCAGTTAAGGCTCAGCTCGGAGTCAGCTACATCGAACACGTATCAACCGGTGTTACCTTAAAATGGGGCAAGAATCACAGCGTGTCTTTTTTATACGGATCCAACTTCTTCATCCATACACACGACTTCTCCAACTTGTTTCTACAGTATGACCTAAGTATACCCAAGTGGAAAATGGGAAAGTTAACTCCCCGATTCGGTGTGAAGGGCGGAGATTCTTATTATACCGATGAATACTATCGTTGGAAAGTGGTTTCTGTGATTCCTTTTTTGGGGGCAAGTTTGCCAATAGGTAATAAGCTCGACTTGGTGTTTGAAGCGGGTGCGGCTTTCTCTTTCGAGCAAACCGTGGAACGGATTAGTTATGGTGAAATAGGATTTTATAGGGAACTACTTCCGGAATTAAAGGCGGCAATGGTGTATACTCTTTTTTCAAAAGGAAAACGATGATCAGAATAATAATTGGAACGTTGATCCTTGGATCTATTTCTTGCGATAGAATAGAGTATTATCCTGATCGCCCCTTAACCAATTTGGAGACCTACGTATTGGGCCACGCAGGATCAGGGCTAGTTGGCAGGGGCAATACAATGGAATCTTGTATTAATGGACTTACCCTTTCGGATGGTATTGAAATTGATCTTCAAATGAGCTCGGATGGAACGCTTTGGTTAAGTCATTCTGAAAATACGATTGCTTGTGGCACCTTCGGAGAGGAATGCTTTCATGTCATAAGCGACAAACGCATTGAAGAGATTAACACATGCTTAGGACCAGCGAATAGCTATCCTAAGTTAGGTGCTATTTTTGACTACATCAACAAGAATCATCCGGAAAGCTTTGTTTCATTGGATGTAAAAGTCTGGACACCTTGTGGAATAGGAGATATTAACGTTACGCGCAAAATGAATATCATCGGGCAAAAGATCATCGATTTGGTTCGCCTCTATCATCTGGAAAATCAGATTATGGTAGAATCAGAGGTGGGAGATTTTTTATACTACATTAGAACCAATTCAGATTTTATAGAAACCTACTTAACAACGCTTGGAGATTATGAACTTGGTGTATCGCGCGCATTGGCCTCCAAATTTTCTGGTATATCGTTTAAATACAAGTTTACCGAATCGATTACTAAAGACCAGATAGATTTGTTGCATCGCAAGGGCCTGAAAATTCACTTGTGGCCGGTTAATGGAACCGAGGACATTCTAGACGCGAAAGCATTAGGGGCAGATTTTATTCAGACAGATACGTTTTAGTTTGCGGTTTGTCTTTCGCAGAGAGTCTCCGCCTCGACCCCAATCTTAGCATGTGCGCTGGGACGTGCGGACTTGTGCCTCTCTTCAGTCATCCTCATCAAAAAAAGATAGTGGTGAGTATATTTCGCATTTAGCTGTAGCAGGCAATTGCTGCCTCAGAAAATAAATCCAATCCTG
>JAYVBN010000038.1:0-13606 GCA_043750455.1 Bacteroidia bacterium
AAGCGGTCTAAGTGAAAATATGGATAAGGCTGTTCAGTTATTCGAAAAACTTTTGGTTGATCCTAAGCCTGATGTTGAAGCACTTAAAAATATGGTGGATGGAGTATTTAAATCGCGTGAAGACGTGAAGAAGGACAAGTATGCTATTCTCTATGAAGGTTTAATTAATTATGGTTTGTATGGAACAGAGTCACCCTTCAGAAATGTGCTTACCAACAAACAATTGCGTGAATTGAAGCCGGAACAACTTACGACCATGATCAAGGGCTTCACGCAAACAGAGCATAAGATTCTTTACTATGGGCCAAAGAAGGGTGAGGAGGTAGTGGCTTCTTTAAATAAACTTCATGCTTTACCTGACAAATTAAATGCTGCTCCGGCTCCAGTGGATTTTACTATAGGAGACATAACATCGCCAACTGCCTATTGGGCGAACTATGATATGGTACAAGCTGAGATTATTTTCCTGACGAAAGGTCCTGCATTTGATAAAGCGCGGATTCCAACCAGCCGTATCTTCAATGAATATTTTGATGGCAGTATGAGTTCGCCAGTATTTCAGGAATTACGTGAGGCTCAAGGTCTCGCTTACTCGGCTTTTGCTTACTATGGCGAAGCGGATAAACCATCTGGCAATGACTTCTTTTATGGTTATGTTGGTACGCAAGCGGATAAGCAAGTGGATGCAATGAAAGGCTTAAGTAATCTTATTCAGAATTTTCCACGTTCTGAGAATGGGCTTGAAGTAGCTAAAGGTGCACTAATGAACCGCATTGAAAGCTCGCGCATTTCTAAAACCGGAATTTTATTTAATTACCTGGACGCTCAGCGAAAGGGAATTGATCATGATATCCGTAAAGAAATCTATGAGCAAGCAAAAATCGTAACGCTCGATGATGTTCAAAAATTTCAGGTGCAGTACCTGAAGAACGCCAAGTATAACGTGGTGCTCCTGGGTAGCAAAGATAAATTGAACTTTAAAGATTTGCAGAAGTATGGAAAAGTACAAGAGCTGACCTTGGATGAATTATTTGGTTACGAAAAGGTACAGAAGATAAATATTGAGAAGCCGAATCAGTAAACAGTTGGCAGTAGGCAAGTTATCAGTAGGCAATCGAATAAGGTTCCTTATTGAACATTTTGCCTGCTGCCTAATTTTACTTAGACCAAGCATTCCTTAGAAACCTCAGCCAATTGCCTCCCATCACATTTTCAATATCTGATTGATTGTAACCCCGCTGTGAAAGTAGGGTGGCAATTTTTTGCAAGTCGGCAATAGTTTCAATGTCATATGGACTTTGCTCTTTACCGAAGGCGCCATCTAAATCAGAACCAATACCGATGTGCAATGCATTGCCTGCAATCTGACAGATGTGATCGTAGTGATCAATGAGTTTGTTAAGGCTGCAATTCATTTCTTTAGGTGTGGATTTCTGTTTGATCCAACCCGGCACCATCATCCAGGCATCTAACACGCCACCAATTACCGCTCCACGATTGATCAGTTCTTTAATCATGTCGTCAGTTAGTTGTCTATTGTGATCCACTAGTGCTCTGCAGATATGATGGCTTGCCCAAAGATTTCCATTAAAATGCTCAAGCGCTTCCCAAAAGCTATCATCGCAGAGATGAGTTACATCCAAAATAATATTAAGCCGTTCGATTTCTTTTAATAATTCGCGCCCAATATTTCCCAGTCCTCCAGTAGCATTTGTCCCTTGTGCGTATCTTCCGGGTCCGTAGTGCGCAGGGCCAATCGCTCGAAGCCCTTGCAGATATGAATTTTCCAAATGCTTTGGTGTGATAATTGAGTCTGCGCCTTCAAGACTTAAGATATACCCAATTGATTTTTTAGCAGAGGAAGTTTTATTCCAATTTTTTAGATGTGCTTCAAGAGATTTTAAATCCGTGATAGGAGTTAATTCACCTTCTTCTTCCATGGCTTTATACCAGGCTAGCTGTCCTTGTGTTTGCGCCCAGGCTTGTTGAGGAGAATTCCATCCAGGCAATGGATTTTCAGGTGCAACGTATCTTGCGATTTGGGTTGCAACGACTAGACCTATATTTCCTTTTCGTAATTCTTCAAAATTCACAACACCATTTCCACGATCGTGTTTATCTGTCATTCCGTTTTCGCGTCTGCGGATTTCTGAAATGGACTGGCGATAGTCACGGTTCCATTCCATGGCATTCATGCTGAGGTCGAGGTGGGCGTCTACTATGAAATTAGGCATTAGGACTTAGGCATTAGGTATTAGGACTTAGGCGTTAGACTTAGACAGAGATTTTTCTTTTTCGTGCTACAATGTTCCAGCTTCCGGTTACGTGATTGTTTTCGACTACAGCCACTGTTTCATGTAATGCTACGGTGGGGCAGATGTGAAAAGGCACGCCATACAATACATCGCCTACTTTATAGGAATTATTTTTTTCCGCTTTTAGAATGAGATGCTCTTCGCTGTGACCCAACGGTTGTAACTCAGGAGCATTTAAAAAGTAGACTCTGTTAGTCAGTATATTTTCAGAAGCAACTGCTTTGTGACCAAGGTCAACACAAATTGTTTCTTCCGTAGGTTTTGAAATAATTCGGGTAACTAATACCGCAGCATATACAAAAGGTAGTTCAGTAAATAATTTGTGGTACCCAAAGTCCCAAAAAATAAACGTACCAGGGCTGCATTCTGCATTCTTTCTTTTTGCATGAATGGATAAGGTGGTATTTCCACCTGTTACAATGGTGGGAGTGATCCCTGTTTGTTTTGCGATTTCTATCTGTAACGCCTCAACCCTCGCAAAGCCCTCATCACATCCTTTTGTTCGAATTGATAAATCAGTATTGTTATGATGACCATCGTATGCGTGAAGACCAACAGGAGTCAGTCCTTTTAGCGATTGGCAATGTAGGAAAAGCGGAAGGACTTTTTCAGGAACAATGCCAGTGCGGTTCATTCCAACATTCAAATCCAAGAATACTTTTACCTGAATGCCATGTTTTTCAGCTGTTGCCGATAGTTCAACCGCAGTTGATTCATTATCAACCAGGCATGAGAATTGAGTTTTAGGATATTTTTTTATCAGTTGACATAAGCGCACCCCCCTTGGACCAATTGCCTGATAAGCCAGTAATACATCACGTGCCCCTATGATCGCAAGCATTTCAGCTTCTGCAATGGTTGCACATTTGAATTTATTGATACCAGCTTCCATTAATAGCTGGCAAATTTCTGCGCACTTATTTGTTTTTACATGTGGCCGAAGTCTGTTCGTATCGGGCACGAATGATTTAAGGATGCGAATATTTTCTTTAATTCTATCCGGATACACAACAAGAGCAGGAGAATCCAACTCTTTCACATTATTTATTAGATACCAATTTTCCATAGAAATCTTTAGTAGTTAGTCTTTGATATTGAGGTAGTCTAAACTCTCAGGACTAGAGACTCATTACTCCATACTGGTTTATTCAAGTTCAAACATTGCCTCAATCTCTACAGGAATATTATCTGGCAACGACCCCATGCCTACAGCACTTCTCACACCAACTCCATTGTCTTCGCCCCAAACTTTTGCGAAAAGTTCGCTACACCCATTGATAACAAATGGATGGCGTTCAAATTCAGGAACAGCATTTACCATTCCTAAAACTTTGATTACTCTTTTAATTTTATTGAAACTCCCAAGATTGGCTTTTAAGGTGGCGAGTATGGCCAAGCCAACTTGTTGTGCTGCCAGTTTAGCCTCATCAACATTTAAGTCTACTCCTACCTTTCCGATGATCAGGCTTCTGTCTTCTTTTACGGTGCCATGCCCAGATACGTAAACAAAGTTACCCACTTGTAAGAAGGGTTTATAAACTCCGAGTGGAGTAGGTGGAGGTGGTAATGTTAAACCAAGTTGCTGGAAGCGTTGATCGGGTGTCATACTTTGATTGTTGATTTACGATTTATGAATGTTGAACTTTGAATCTTGAGTACTTACAAGAGTGAATTGAGAATCATTACTCCAATTAATCCGCAGACGGATACAATAGTCTCCATTAATGACCATGATCGGATGGTATCCTTTATACTCAAATTAAAATATTCTTTGAATAACCAGAACCCAGCATCATTCACATGAGAGAAGAGAAGACTTCCAGCTCCTACAGCCAATACCATCAGATTTGGATTTATCTCTGGATGGCTCATTAATAGTGGAGCAACAATGCCTGCGGCTGTCAGTCCGGCAACAGTAGCCGAACCTACACAAAGTCGAATCAAACATGCGATTGCCCAACCAAGTACTAATGGATGAGCATTCATCCCGCCTAAGAAGCCTGCAATTTCATTGCTTACTCCGCTATCAATTAATATTTGTTTTAATGCTCCTGCACCACCCATAATCAACATGATCATACTTACATCTTTTACTGAATCTCCATAGATGCCCATGATGTATTTCATGGTCAAACCCTTTCGAAGCCCGATGGTGTAGGTTGCCACAGCTAATGAGATCAACATGACAATGGCAGGATCGCTTAAAAATATAATTACTTTCTTGAGAAGTCCATCGCTATGGATCATTGGATTTACAATGGTGGTAAAGGCAAGTAAGATAACAGGTAGCAAAGCAGAAAGAAATGAATTCGCCATGCCCGGCAATTTATCCTCTGCAATTCCTTCTGTCTGAAAAGTGGGGAGTACAGTTGCTTTTAGATTCTTCAACGTTTTTGAGAACAAAAGTCCTGCGATAAGAACTGTTGGAAATCCTATGACGGTACCATAAAACAAAGTCATGCCCATGTCGGCATTGAATTGCGCGACAAGAGCAGTGGGTGATGGATGCGGTGGAAGGAAACCATGTGTGACAGACAATGCTGCTAACATGGGCACGCCAACATAAACCGCTGGAAGTTTAAACCGATAGGCGACAGAACATATAAGTGGGAATACAAGGACAAATCCTACGTTATAAAAAAGAGGAATGCCAATTACAAATCCTGTAAACATAAGTGCCCATTGTATTCGACTTTCGCCAAAGAGTTTCATCAGGCCTCCGGTTATTTGTTGTGCTGCCCCGCTTTCAGCGACAAGCTTACCTAACATGGCGCCACAGATCACCACCACAGCAAGTGAACCCAACATATCGCCAAGACCTTTTTGAACTGACCCACTAATTTTGGAAACTTCAACACCTAATAGTAAACCTGCCAAAATGGAAACAACCATAAAGGAGAGGAAGGCATTGATTTTAAAGTAGGAGATTAGTAAGACTAAAATTACGATACAAAAAAGGACGATGAGCAGGGACATATCAGATTATTTATAATAGAATAGAGAAAATGATAATATGGTATCGAAAAGATTTAGAACTTATCAGGTATCTGAATGATGCGAACCACAATTTCATGCTGGTCGCCATCCTTATCCACCAGATTGAATTTTACCATTGGATTGTCTCGCTTAATATTCGATTCTACATGAATGATTTTATTTCCTTGCAGATGCTTTTCGATTTCCTTCTGAAGTATAAATAATGCGTTGGCAAAATCAACTTCAATGGGGCTGGGGCTGTAAGAACTGGTTTTCATGCGTTAGTTTAATTTTAAAGTTTAAGATTCAAAACCAATGACTCAAATTTTGAATCTTGAATTTTGAATAGGTTACCACCGGATCAAGGCAGAGGCCCATGTAAAACCACTGCCAAAGGCGGCTAAACAAATTAAGTCATTTTCTTTGATTCTTCCTTCTGCCCAGGCTTCGCTCATGGCAATGGGTATGGACGCGGCTGTGGTATTACCATACCGCATAATGTTATTGAATACCTTATTATCTGGAAGGCCAAGCTTTTCCTGTATGTATTGGCTGATGCGAAGGTTAGCTTGATGAGGGACAAGCAAATTGATGTCATCCTTTTTCATGTTGTTGGCTGTAAGTGCTTCATTGATCACTTCCATAAATCTAACAACGGCATGTTTGAATACCTGACTTCCATTCATCACCACTTTAAAGTTGGTAGTGTCTAATATTTGTTCGGGCTGTCGTTCCTCTCTTGGCCTACTGCTGCCTGGGTCTTTCACATAGAGTTCTTCGGCAAAGCGACCATCTGAATGGAGATGTGTTGAAAGAATTCCAGCTTTATTGGAGGGCTGAAGAATGGCGGCACCTGCACCATCAGCAAAAATAACGGCTGTATTTCGCCCACGTGTTGTGGCATCGATAGCTGTTGATTGAATCTCAGCTCCAACCACTAGTATGGTTTTGTACATTCCGGTTTTAATAAACTGATCGGCTACTGATAATGCATAAATGAAACCTGAACAAGCATTGCGGATATCCAGAGCACCAATTCGTCCATCCAACCCAAGTTCGCGTTGCAATAAAACACCAGAGCCGGGAAAAAAATAATCGGGTGTTATAGTAGCAAAAACAATAAAGTCGATGTCTTTCTCCGTCAGGCTAGCTCTTTGCAAAGCCATTCGTGAAGCCTTAGCTGCCATGTTCGCAACAGTATCCTTGGCGGGATCAATCCATCTGCGCTCTTTGATGCCGGTTCGTTCAACAATCCATTCATCGGTGGTGTCAATAATGGTTGAAAGATATTCGTTAGTGATAACGGTTTCTGGAACGTGATGCCCGAGCCCGACAATTTTAGAATACTGCATAGCGCCTTTTTTTTGGTGGCGACTAAGGTAATAAAATGGTTGCAGGTCTCAAGTTGCCAGTTTCAAGTTTCTAATCGTATAAGTAGTTGCCAGCTCGACCAGAAACCAGAAACTCGCAACCAGGAACTATTTTTTTACCAACCCTTTAGTATTATCATCCGAGTGCCTGTCAATTAATTTGTGGATGGGATCAATGCCAGCCCTTCTCGGTTTTGAATTAACAGCAATAGTGTACGTATTTTCCTTTTGGGTGATCTTATGCTTTCGCAGGTAGATCAGGCTGTCTTTGCCCGCTTTATTTTTTCCATACACCCCAATATCAATCCAATCATTGATGGGTATGTTGGTTTCCATTCCCGTGCTGTCGGCCCTCATTTTCTCAGCGGAGACTTCGAGAATGACGTCATAATGAAGGCTGTCTTTTTCGATGTACTCAGCCTTGGTTGTTTTATTTTCAAATAAGGTGATGGTCTCAAACATGTCGTGAATAATGTATTGCAGACTATCGGGTGTTACCTTGCGAATGTGCTTTAATAAATCGGCAGAGGTTGGATAAGGTGCGTCTTTAAAGCGCCATTCCTGATTGTATCTTCTGAAGGCAGCATTCACACTGTCTTCGCCAATGTAATCCTGAAGAGCAAAGAAGAGCAACGAAGCTTTTTGATAATGAATGTATCCTTGTCCTTCAACAAACTCCAACGGTTGTTCTTTCTTTCGTTCAAATGCACGACCTCCTAAGTACCTATCCAATTCATACTTGAGATAACGCTCCAGAATTTCTGGTGTGAATTTATGTTTCAACACCATCAGAGCTGAATACTGCGACATGCTTTCGCTGAGCATAGCATTACCTTTTACGCCTGCTTCCATGGCCTGATGACCCCACCATTGGTGAGCGACTTCATGAGCCGTTACATAATAGACATAATCAATGTCCTTGTCGGGATCGGCAACTTTGGCAATAAAACCAATGCCTTCAGAAAATGGAATTGTATTGGCAAAAGATTGTGCAAATGTTGAGTACCGCGGAAACTCCATGATGCGCACTTGCCTGTATTGGTACGGACTGAAATTTTTTGTGTAATAAGATAGGGCATCTTTCATGCCATCCATCATCTTATCTAAATTGTATTCATGACCGGGATGATAATAGATTTCAAGGTTTACATCATTCCATTTATCCCGCTTGACGGCATATCTTGCCGACACAATAGAATAAAAGTTGCACATGGGCGCATCCATTTTGTAATGGAAGAATTTCCGATCCTCTTTCTGCCATTCTTTTTGCAGATAACCAGGAGCGATCGCTATCTGATCGCTTGCGGTGCTGATGATCATCTCAAAGCGGATGTGATCGGCATCATCGCCAAATAGATTCATGGCTAGTCCGCGTGGATCATTGCGCTCCAGCATCCGCTCTTTCTCTTTCATCTTCCTTTTCTTGCGCTCGTCATCGTCACCTATTTCTGCGTCACTACTGTAACCAAGACTTGGGAAGAACTGATTATTGAAGAAAGTTCCGTTAAAGACAACACTTGTATTACTACCACCTTGTTCAAAACCCTTTGTAATAAAAGAAGATTTGAAGTTCATTTTAATGCTATCTCCGGCAGCCAATGGTTGGACCAATTCATAGATGTAGTATCTGAAATTTTCAAGAGCCTCTTTTACTTTAGCCTCGCGATCGAATTTTACATAATCGATAAATACCTGATTGTCGACATCGTGCTGTATGTGAATGTCTTTGATGGGTTCAGAGGTCTTGTTCTTAAGCCAATAGAATCCTTCGGCCACAAAGTCGCGGTCGTATGGATAGATATCCACTTTCATATTTGACTCTACAATCTTTGGCTGAGGAAGAAATTCGTATTGTTTTAATTTCTTTTCATATTCTTCTTGCAAATCTTCCTGGTCATCTGACTTTACAAATTTGTTGACTACAGAGGTGTTGTAATAGATATAAAATCCTGAAAATAAAAACACCGCTAATACTGATAACGAAAAAGTGATCATTGATCGATTGAGTCTCAGCTTGCCCGTCTTCCACCTCATCTTCATAACGGCTTCTGAACCACGCACCGAGAAAACAACAGCTATCGCGAAGAGCAGAATGGATAAGGCAAACCAGTATAGTTTGAACCACGAAAATGGTGTGACGAAATGCCCATACACATTCATATCTGAGAAAGTGCCCAGACTTCCACTGGCAAAGCGCCAGAGGTTATGCTCTAATCCAAGTTCTCCTAAAACACCGCGGATAATGAAGAAGACGATGCAGAGCGCGAAGCCTAAGAATTTATTATTGACCAGTACTTGAATAAAGAATGCCAGGAAAGTATACAGAAGCAGGAAGGCAATAGTGCCTGTGTAGAGCGTGCCAAAGTAGAGAGGCAACTCAAAATTATAGTATCCATATGAAATCTGAATGATCACACCACAAAGGATAAGTACAAAAAGCATGACCAGGTAAATCAGAATTAAGCCTAAAAACTTAGATAGCAATGCTATGAAACTGGGCATGGGCATCGCATCCAATATCAAATCGAATTTTACGACACGCTCTTTCCAGACTAACTCCCCTGAATAGAAAATAGTGATGATGAGGAAGAATAAATTAAATCCATCCAACAAACCAATTACTGAATAGGTAGTAGGATAGGAGCTTGTACCATACAATTGATTCATGTTCATGGCATTGATGAACAACAGCAACATGCCACTGATGAGAATGGTGAGAAACGGAATTTCTTTGATCACCATTTTAAAGTAGAATAATGAGAGTCTCGTTAATTGCTTCAGATAGGTAGCAACGTTTATCACTTGGTTGACAACCGGAATGATAATCGCTTCTGGTTTGGGTAATGATTTACTCGGAGCGGCTGCCTTACGTTTGATCCATGAATTGCGCACTACGTTAAATGAGAATCCATAATAGGTGACTACTAATGCAATCATGGCTACGCCCATCCAGATCAGACGGTTATAAAGCATGATGCCTTCCATGGGCACCAGCAACGTGTTCTTCTCTGAGGGTGTCCAATAGCGGGTTACATATTCAAAAGTCTGCGAACCGAAGGGATCGATCAGCGCGGCCATTTCTTTGGATTCTACATCTGCTAAAAAAGAGTCGGCAACACTGTATAGAATCAGCAACAAAATACCTTGTGTGTAGATGACAATTGTTTTTCGCCCCAGCGCACCACTCATAAAAAAGAGAGAACCCATAATGAAGAGGTTGGTGACCGTGTAGTATAAAAACGGCTGAAAGTAATGCCACGCATTGAACTCCAGAATCTCCTTTGTTTTCCAATCGACTTCCCATGGCATGTATTTTCCCACGGCAAACCCTGTCATCAATCCCAGCCAGATGCCACTGTAAACTAAAATCAAAACAATGAATGAGCCCCCGAAACGTCCCAATAGATAATGAATCTTCTTCATGGGCGTGCTGAAGAGAATAGCTTCAGTGTTGTGATCAAAGTCGCGGACGATGGCCACACCCATAATGGCGGAGGCGATCATCATTAACACAAATGACATGATGAGCGTCATCTGAGCAATTACGTATGGCGAGTTGGGTTTAATCTGCCCAACAGCTCCACCAATAGAAACGATGGGACTGGCCACAGCAAAATAGCACATGAGAAACATGATGCCGAAATAAATGTAATTAGCAGCGCGTGCTTTGCGGTATTTTAATTCGAAGAGAAATATTTCTTTCAACATAAACTTAGTTATGAGTAGTGAGTATTGAGTCTTGAGAAGTGCTACTAAGCTGTTGCTTCTTGTTTGGCAGAACCAAAGATGTGTGTGAAGTAAACATCTTCCAGATCTGCGGCAGTGCGATCAAAAGAAGAATCAGGTTGCGTATCGCTGAGAACAGAAATTTCAGGGCGTCCAGCAATCAATCGCTCAGAGATGATGTTGAAATTTTTTCGATATTCTTCCAGTTCTGCTTTGGCGATTCGTTTCTTCCACACTTTGCCTTCAACTTCGGCAATGGCATCCAATGGACCTCCTTTGTAAAGCACTTGGCCTTTGTTGATGATGGCCATATCGGTGCAAAGTTCTTTCACATCATCCACTATGTGTGTGGATAGAATCACGATTGTATTTTCACCAATCTCGGAAAGCAAGTTTAAAAAGCGATTGCGTTCGGCAGGGTCAAGACCGGCAGTTGGTTCATCCACAATGATAAGTTTGGGATTGGCCAACAGAGCCTGAGCAATTCCAAAGCGTTGCTTCATCCCACCTGAAAAGCCACCCAGGTTTTTCTCACGGGCTGCCCACAAATTTGTTTTGTGGAGCAGCGCATTAACCACTTCCTTTCTTTCTTTTTTGTCAACAATGCCTTTCAATACGGCAAGATGATCCAACAACGTAACAGCATCCACTTTGGGATACACCCCAAACTCCTGTGGCAGATAGCCAAGTACCTTGCGCACTTCTTCTTTTTGGGTCAACACATTAATGTCGCCCATTTGAATGGAACCACTGTCCGCCTCCTGCAGGGTAGCGATGGTGCGCATGAGTGAAGATTTACCGGCTCCGTTGGGACCGAGCAATCCAAACATGCCTTGGTTGATGGTGAGGGTTACATCTTTTAGAGCCTGCACTCCATTGGAGTAGGTTTTGTTGAGTTTTTCGATGATGAGTTGCATGAGGAAGGGTTATGAGGGTATATGTAGGGTTAAGATCAACTTTATTACAAACCTTAAGTAATAAAAAATCCGCCATATTGAAAAGAACAAAATGTCCGGAAACCAGAAAAGCCTTAAATGCCTGAAATCCTTGATGAAGGTAATTAAAGATAGATGTTCATCTCATTTTAACATGACTGGTTTTTTTTCGACCTTAATGTTTTATTAATCCTACCCTAGTTACTATGTTCACGACTAATAGAAGAACCATCCTTATTTGTTTAATTGTTCCCGTTCTTGCTATGTTATTTTCATTTAAGCCAAGACAACAGACAGATATTGCCTCTGTTGAGATCGGCACGGGCCGTATTGATATTACACCGGATCATCCCGTGCGGCTGACTGGGTATGGTAATCGCACAGAAGTGTTTGACAGTGTGGAACAAAAAATTTGGGGCAAAGCATTGGTGCTTGATCAAAAAGGAAAGCAAACGATGGTGTGGGTGACACTTGATCTGGTGGGGTTCCCGGGTTTTTTTGCTGATGAATTATTTGCCCGACTTGTACCGAAGATTGGATTGAAAGACCGAGCCCAATTGGTAGTATCTGCAACGCATACTCACAATGGACCTGAAACCGGAGTGCTACTTAATATTTTTGGTGCAACACTTCCACCTGATCAACTGGCAGATGTGAAAATCTACCGCGATAGCTTACTTAACAAACTAGAGAACCTTGTTGTCAATGCGTATAAGGGGAAAACACCTGGCAAGTTGAGTTGGGCCATGGGCAAGGCAACCTTTGCGATGAATAGAAGGGTAATAGAAAATGGTAAATGGATTGACTTTGGTGAGACCCCCAACGGTCCCGTAGATAATGATCTGCCAGTGTTAAGTGCCACAGATCAAAATGGAAAATTAGTTGCCCTTCTTATTAACTACGCCTGCCATGGAACAACGCTGGTGCCTGAGCATAATTTTATCCACGGTGATTGGATGGGAGCCACGCAAGAAATGTTGGAGAAAAAATATTCTGGAGCTATGGCTATGGTGGCTCTCGGTTGTGCCGGTGATGCCAATCCTACACCTCGCGGAGAATTTAAACATGTAAGCCAGCATGGAGTCATGATTACCGAAGAGATCAACCGGTTGATAACTTCAGATAAGTTTGTTCCATTGAATTCAGTTCCTGCTGGGAAAATGAAAATGGTGGACCTTAATTTTATGCATGTACCCGATGCAAAGGAATTTGTAGAGCAATCAAAACTGGAAGCAGCGCAAGGGCTTTATGCCAGAAATAGTCTGGAGATACTGGCTCGAGGCGAGTCTATTTCTAAAACAATGGCTTATCCTGTTCAGGTTTGGAGTTTTGGAAATCAACTTGCTATTGTATTCCTCGGTGGGGAAGTTGTGGTTGATTACAGTCTACGGATCAAGCGAGAGTTTAATAAAGATAAAGTGTGGGTTAATGCTTATTCCAACGATGTCTCAACTTACATCGCTTCTAAACGGTTATTTGCAGAAGGTGGATATGAAGTGGATGGCTCAATGCCCTACTACAATCATCCTTCGCGCCTCACAGAGGACACGGAAGAAAGGGTCATGAAGGTCATTCATGAACTGATGCCCAAGGAATTTATCAAATAGACGGACAGATCTTAGATCAAAATAAAAGCCCTCTTTTCGTAGGGCTTTCTTATTTAATAATGCTGTTAAATTAATTACAAGACTACATTTACTATCCTTCCCGGCACCACAATCACTTTCTTAGGTGCTTTACCTTCTGTCCACTTCATCACGATTTCGGAGGCCATCACTAGTTTTTCAATATCTTCTTTTGGCATGTCTAATGCGAAGTTCATTTTGGCTCGAACTTTACCATTGATGGAGATGGGGTATTCAAAGGCGTTCTCCTTCAAGTATTCCTCATTGAAAGTAGGATAACTTGCCTCAAGAATTGAAGTTTTGTGACCGAGCTTTTCCCATAGTTCTTCTGCAATGTGGGGAGCAAAAGGAGAGAGGGTAATTATCAATGGCTCAAGGATAGCGCGCTTATTGCATTTTAACGAGCTTAATTCATTTGCGCAAATCATAAATGCGCTTACGGAAGTATTGAACGAGAAGTTATTAATATCCTGTTCCACTTTCTTGATCAGGTTATGAAGCACTTTTAATTCTTCACGTGTGGCTTCCGCATCACTTACTTTTAAGTTACCTGTTGCATCATGGAATAAATTCCAAACGCGTCTCAAGAATTTGAACACGCCATCGATGCCACTTGTGTTCCACGGTTTGGATTGCTCTAATGGGCCAAGGAACATTTC
>JAYVBN010000039.1:0-8699 GCA_043750455.1 Bacteroidia bacterium
GTAACTAATGTCCCCAGCCACTCATAACCCGGCATATAGGTCTTTATCGTGAAAGCCACAGAGGCTTCTTTACCTGCCGTTTTAAAATCCTGCCAGTTGGCAACACCTGTTAGTACATGTGAAAAAAGAACATACAATACAGTGCATATAACAAGTGATCCTAAAATCCCAATCGGCATATCGCGCTTCGGATTTTTTGCTTCCTGCGCAGCTGTTGACACCGCATCAAAACCAATAAATGCGAAGAATACGATACCTGCTCCACCAAGTACTCCACCCCATCCAAATCTGTTCCACGAATCATGATCTGGGAGTGATTGCGGAATTGTAAACGGAGTGTAGTTGGCATCGTTAATGAATCCCCATCCAATCACAATGAAAATAAGTACAATCGAAACTTTTACAAAAACAATAACTGCATTCAATCGTGCAGACTCTTGTGTGCCCTTTATTAGAACTAATGTAAGAAGAACAAGAATAAACAGAGCTGGCAAGTTCACTATACCGGTTACGCCATCTAAACTTGTTTCAAAGGGAGAGTGACACAACTCATACGGTATGGCTCCCCCCAGAAGATTATTCAGATACTCACTCCACGCAATTGAAACCGTGGCGGAAGCAAGCGCATATTCCAGCACCAGTGCCCATCCGATGATCCATGCCATAAACTCACCCATGGTCACGTAGGCATACGCATAAGCACTTCCTGCTATTGGGATCATGGAGGCAAACTCGGCATAGCAGAGGCCGGCAAAAGCACAACCAATGGCTGCTACAATAAATGAAACTACTACAGCAGGACCAGCGGCTTCACCGGCAGCAGCAGCAGTTCGTACAAAAAGCCCTGCGCCTATGATGGCTCCAATTCCAAGTGCAATTAAATTTCCGGCTCCGAGGGTCCGCTTTAGCCCCTTGGTGGTGTCAGAAGACTGCGACATCAACTGCTCCAAAGGTTTCTTGATATGTAAACTCATGCGAATTATGTTACGTGAATATTAAGGGCTTAAAAGTAAAAAGAATATTGAATTATGCAGGGTTTATTTTGATGGGGGGATGATCAGTAGAAAGTTTGAAGGCCTGCTTCGCACCGGGCTATCGTTCCAAGTCCTCGCCCTCGCGCGCTTGCCAACGCTTTGCGCAGTTTATCCCGATTTTTATCGGGAGGCTTTCCGCTTCCCTGTTTGCCGAAGCTTCAGCGTAGGCAGATATCCCTGGCCGAGATTTGCCTACACATAAAAGTTTTAGCAAATCATTCGTATCTGTCCATGCAAATATTAGCGATTTTGAATAAAAGGTAATTATGCCAGTCTGGTCAAAAGTGAAATTACCTATGCTGTGTCGACAAAGAATAATCAGTGCAACCGGTATTTACAATCAGGATTTTGGCATCATGTGGTATGTCATTTTTGTTTTGAAGTAAAAGTGCCAATCCGGCAATGCCACTGGGCTCACACTTAATATTTTGTTGTTGAGCAATGCCCAATGCTTCTTCAATAAATTCCTCTTCTAAGTCTAAAATTCCTGAAGCATGTCCAATCCTGTTATTGGCAATCAGCGAAGCCAGGTAATCGTTGTAGTCTTTTAAGGAAGGTAGATGATAAGAGAATAGCTTGTCGAGCTTCGTGCTTTCACTATGCGTTGTGGCACCAATAAAATTGCAATTGCTTACAATATTGATATCTCCTTTAAACCTGGGATCGTGCTTGAAGATGCGGTTGTTAAATTCACGTTCGGCAATAATCAGAATGTTCACAAACAAATCACCCGTGCCAAACGGAATAAAACAATACTCGGGATTTTCATTGATGATTTCATAAGACAACCAATCATAATAGTTGTCGTTGTAGCGATCTAAAACTTCGCGATAGGTAATGTCGATACCGGTTGTGTTATCTGTAAGTTCTTTAATCTCTTTTCCCGTCAACGGCTTTTCTGAAAGATCTGTCTCGTATAATTTACAACCCAAGTCGGTCAAATGTTTTTTAATGGCCGGCTTCATACGATGGTCTACCAAAACTTTCAAAACGGTAGTAAGTCCATACAGGTTAAAAAAATGTTGAATTGCTGTGGCGGCACTTCCCGATGAAATAATCGAAATCTCCTTTATATGATAGCGTTTGGCCTTTATTAATACCTCCCACGCCATTCGGGACTTATGCGTGCCGCTAGGGTTTGTGCTTTCATCTTTGAGCCAAACGTTGGTAAAACCTGGCAATTGAATTTGATAAGTTGCCGATGCGGGGAACTTAGGAGTAAAAAATGGCTTGGGTGGAAATTCAGGATTATTAGGATCATTAAGTGAAGGCACCAAAATATTTCCAATCAGCTCGTCTTTGTTTTCCTTACCTGCTTTCTCATCCAGGATTTGCTTCTTCACAATTTCAATTTCTTTGGAGGAAAGTTTCTCCATCAAGAGTTCAGCAATTTTATTGGCGAAGGTATCAATGGATGGAGAGGAGCTTTGCTCAGGTGTTGATTCTTGTCTTTCCTGATCAAGAAGAGATGAATATTTATCACTGTAATAAGTTGTGATCACTCCGTTCCAATCTAATTTGGACTGTGTGGCAAATAGACAAAGCAAATCTCTGAGCGACTTTGTTGCCCCGGGTGGACTTTTTAAATTAAATGCTCGCCTTAATAAATCTTCGGTTGGACCCTTTGGATATTGAACGATAAGATTAGGCAAAGTCTCTTTATGATCCTCCAGGAATTTTTGAAGAGATTTCTGTAAGTGCGGTATAAAGCTCCACTTACCTGTCCCGCGCGACATTGTGCTGAACTCTGAAGCATTAAATTCTTTCCGGACGAGATCCAGTACCTCGCGTGGAATAGTTTTGGCGGTGGCTTTTTTGGTCATGCAGTTCTAAGATCACATAACTGCATTAGAAATGCAAGTGCTTACTTCTTCACTTTTTCAGAATCAAACTTCATTTTTACCCGCACTGTGCTTTCAATGGCAACATTATCCTCTGTGCTGGGATACCACTTTGGCCCTTCCTTCACCAACCGGATCACCTCCTCATCGCAGCCATAACCCATACCTTTCATCACGCTGAAATCTCGCAAGGTTCCATCCGTTCCAACCATAAAATTGATAGTTACCTTTCCCTTCACTTTGCTTTCTATCGCCCGCTGAGGATAACGTAGGTTATTTTCCAGGTATTTGTCATAGGACTTTCTGCCGCCAAAAGGTTCTGCAAGTTTTAGAACAGGGGTTTCACTCTCATCGCGATCGGATTTAAAACCTTGGCCCGTCACAACCACTTCACTTAATTGCGATACATCTTCGAGAAGTTTTACATCAACAATTGATTTATCAGCAAGAGAAATTTCGCTTGTTTGTAATCCAATGAATGAAAATACCAGCTGTTGTTTTTCATTTTCTACCGGAATGGAATAATTGCCCCGCATGTCTGTCACTGTTCCATCGGTAGTTCCTTTCACAGTAACATTTACTCCCGGCAAAGGCAACCCATCTTCAGATGAAGTAACCTGGCCTTTCACGACTCTTTTTCCTAATTGGCTGTCATCGGCAGCTGTACTTTTTTTGACTCTTGAACTGCTCACCATGTTCTTAGCCACAGCCTCTTTTCTTAACTCTTGTTGAATAGGAGCGGCATCTATTTTTTCACGTTCTTCTGCTTTTTCTTCGTCTAAAGTGATTTCAGAAAGCTCACCAACCAAAACTTGATCATTCTTTGCGGATTCATCCGCCACAATTGGTGCGGTTTGAGTGGATGTTGAAATGCCGGCAGTTGGTTTTGCCTCACCGCTTCCATCAGCTTTTGCGAGCGTGGGGTCCGTTTCGGCTTTTGGATTAACATCGTTTTCAGTTTTGGTTTCGTCTTTTGGTTGGTTCAGGCTAAGCAGTTTTGGCTCCTCTTCTTTTACAATAGAGTCTGCCGAGTTTGCGATGGGTGTTTCTTCATTTTTTAAAGCAAGTTGATCTTCAGGTTGACTAACAGTGTATAGTAAAACAACACTGCCAATTATCAGAATAACCCCGGCAGCTATTCGTAAAGGTGTAAACCAAGATGCTTTTTTTCCTTTTGCTAAAAGTTTTTTATCAATTTCAGAAAGGTCAATTGAAAAATTTTGGGAAGAGATTGATTCTGCACCTTCTAAAGCATCTGCTAGAAATGGATCGCGCAAGGCACGTTTTTCCAGTGCATGCATTTCTGCTGAGGTGAGTTCGCCTTTTCTATATTTTTCAATATCGTCTTTAAAATCATACATTCTTCTCCATACATATTTTTAGGTTACGCTTACCATTTTGGATAAAACTCTTCACCAGATTAAGATCAAAGCCAGTTAACCCTGTGATGTCCTTGTAGCACTTTTGTTCAAGATAAAACAGCTCCACACACTGTCTTTGTTCATTTACCAATTGCTGAATACACGTTTCCAATTTACTAAGATTCCCCTCGAGTTCGGGTTCCTCTTCCAGATGCAGAATAAGGTCGCTTTCCATAAGGTTATCAGAAATACCTTCCGTCATTTTACCTTTTCTTGACCGAATGTGCATCAGGCAATGATTACGCGAGGTGACATACAGCCAGCTTTTGAAATTATCGATTTCATGATCTCTTAGGGCTGGCACCAGTTTTTCAAATACCTGCATCACTGCATCTTTCGAGTCATCGCGATCTTTCAAATATTTGAGGCAAACACCATAAATCAGGGAAGTATAGCGCGAAAAGAGTTCACCTAACACCTTCACATCACCAACAGCTTTATACTGAACCAACAGCTCAGAATCGGGGATGGAAGAAGGTTTTTGCCGGATGAACATTCCCTCAATATAAATTTTTTTTAAAAGGTTTTATGGAATTCAGGGATGCTTCACATCCTATCACCAAAAGAAACTTAAAACCCACTATCATGAAAACAAAATTATGGATTCTCGTAATGGCCATCGTTGTTTCGTTCGGCCTGGTAGCCGCACAAGAACGCACAATCACCGGAAAAGTCACTTCGGCAGAAGATGGATCAGTTCTTCCCGGAGTGAATGTTAACTTGAAAGGTACCAACAGAGGTACAATCACAGACCTTAAAGGCAATTATAGTATTACAGTGCCGGCCAAGGGCGGGACATTAGCTTTCTCATTTATTGGATTGCAAACCAAAGAAATAAAAGTTGGTAGTTCTGATGTTATGAACGTAAGTCTACAAATGGATGTCCAACAATTAACCGAAGTGGTTGTGACGGGAATGGGCGTACATAGAGAAAAAAAAGCTTTGGGGTATTCTTCGACCATGGGAGCCAAAGTTAAACAAGGCGACATGTCTTATGCCCCAATGGATTATGAAGTGCAGGAGCCTGAATGGAACACCGAAGAGTACGATGGCATTTCTGAAAATATTTTTCACGATGCACAGCGCAATCCGCTTTCCACTTTTTCAATTGATGTAGATGCCGCCTCGTATAGCAATGTAAGGCGATTCATCAATAATGGTCAGCGTCCGCCAAAAGATGCTGTACGCATTGAGGAGATGATCAACTACTTTGACTATGATTATGAGCATCCGCTAGCTGGCGGAGATGATCCGTTTTCCATCTATACAGAAATTGCTGCCGCTCCGTGGAATGCAAAGCATAAACTTGTACATATTGGCTTGCAAGGCAAGAAAATCCCAACAGATAATCTTCCTCCATCCAACTTGGTATTCCTGATTGATGTGTCAGGTTCAATGAGCGACCCTAACAAACTGCCATTGCTTAAAGCTTCTTTTAAAATGTTGGTTGAACAATTGCGTGCTCCGGACAAAGTAGCCATCGTGGTATATGCAGGTGCAGCAGGGCTTGTGCTTGAACCAACTTCAGGTGCCGAAAAGAAAAAAATCATTGAAGCGCTTGACCATCTTGAAGCAGGTGGTTCTACCGCTGGTGGTGCAGGTATTAATCTTGCTTATGCTGTCGCTAAACAAAATTTTAAAACAGAGGGAAACAATCGTGTGATTCTTGCAACTGATGGTGATTTCAATGTAGGTGAATCCAGCAATGCATCGATGGAAAGATTGATAGAAGAGAAGAGAAAAGATGGAATCTTTTTAACTGTACTTGGCTATGGAATGGGAAATTACAAAGATTCCAAAATGGAGACGTTGGCCGACAAAGGAAATGGAAACTATGCCTACATCGATAATATTCTCGAAGCCCAGAAAGTATTGGTAAATGAATTTGGCGGAACACTCTTCACCATTGCGAAAGATGTAAAGCTCCAGATCGAGTTTAATCCCGCAAAGGTAAAAGCGTATCGCTTGATCGGTTATGAAAATCGTATGTTAAAGAATGAAGATTTTAACAATGATAAGAAGGATGCAGGTGAGTTGGGATCAGGACATACGGTGACCGCTTTATATGAAATTATTCCAGTAGGAGTTGATAGCGAGTTTTATAAAATCGATGAATTGAAATATCAGACTTCTAAAATTGATCCTTCTGCTTTCAAATCGAAAGAGTTGATGACGGTAAAATTTAGATACAAAAAACCGAATGAAGATGTGAGTAAACTTATCGTTCATTCTTTGTTGGATGAAAATGTTTCAGAACGTAAATCATCAGAAAACTTTAAATGGTCTGCGGCTGTTGCCAGCTTCGGAATGATTCTCCGGGAATCTGAATTTGTGAAAGGATACTCAATCGATCAGGCACTTCAACTTGCTCAAACTGCTAAAGGAATTGATAAGGATGGCTACAGGATTGAATTTATCAATATGATGAAATCTCAAGGTTTGCTTGCAAAACGTTAAATGTGGAGAATAACTTGTTTAGGTGCTCCTAATTTTAGGAGCACTTTTGTTTTATGCGTATTTCAGCCGTATTTTGGATTTCCAAAACCCAACTCAATGGCAAAGATCAGTGCGGTAATAATCACATATAATGAGGAAGAGAATATTGGACGGTGCATTGATTCGCTCATTTCGGTGGCTGATGAGATATTAATTGTAGATTCCTATTCAAATGATAAAACAAGAGAGGAATGTCTCAAAAGGAATGTAAAATTTATACAGCACCCATTCTATGGACATGTTGAGCAAAAAAATTATGCACTAGAGAATGCGAAGTATGACTATGTAATTTCGCTGGATGGTGACGAATATTTATCTGAAGAGCTCGCGCAATCTATTTTGGGTGTTAAAGAAAACCTGAACGGAGACGCTTATTTTTTTAGCCGACTTTCAAGCTACGAAGGGAAATGGATAAGGTACACCGATTGGTATCCGGATAGGAAGCTTCGCCTTTGGAATAGAAATTTTGGGAGATGGGGAGGTGCAAATCCTCACGACAAGGTAATTCTAAACCAAAGAGCTCATGTAAACCTTTTAAAGGGGGAATTGTTACATAAAGCGTATAAGGATGCGGATCAGCTGGTCATTAAAGCAAATCAATACTCGTCACTATTTGCAAAGAGCGCTAGGGTTCTAGTTGGTAGCAGCTATTTTAAAATCATTTATAAAACGATGTATACGTTTTTCAGAAATTACTTTCTTAGAACGGGTTTCCTTTCAGGATTAGCGGGTTTGCAAATTTCTTTTGCGAATGCGACCTACACGTTTTTCAAGTATTCAAAACTTTTGGCATTAAATAGAAGCCTTCCTGTTTTTAGCGAAACCAAAAGTAACTTTAAGCCAAATGGCATTTCAGTAATCATTCCAAACTACAACGGAGGGAAACTATTTCCCCATACCATTGCACCGTTAATCTTGGTGATAGAAGAATCATCTTTGCCATATGAGATAATTGTGTCAGATGATTGCTCAACAGATGATTCAATAGATTATCTTCAACAAAATTTTTCCGCCATAAAGATTATTCAAAGTGAGGAGAACAAAGGATTTTCTTGCACCATTAATAAAGGCATCTTTCAGGCAAAATATGATCTTGTTTTATTACTAAATAGTGATATCATTTTAACAAGCGGTTATTTTGCACATCAGCTAAAATATTTTGATGATAAAGATACGTTTGGAGTAATGGGTAGAATAATAGGATGGAACGATGAAAAAATTCAAGATGCGGCTAGACTACCAGAATTTCATGGACTAAAAATAAAAACATCCGGCAATTATCTCCTTAAGCCTATGGGCGAAGAGTCTCTTTACACACTTTATTTATCCGGTGCCAATGCATTGGTAAATCGTAAAAAGTTGATTGAGCTAGGTGGTTTTGATGAAATATTTTCTCCCTTTTATATCGAGGACTGTGATTTATCTTTTAGAGCATGGAGATTGGGTTGGAAGTGCTACTATGAACACAGCGCCATTTGCCGTCACCAAACATCGTCTTCTGTAAAAGCGAAAAACAAAAAGCAATATGTGGATGTCATCTATAACCGTAATAAATTATTCTTACACGCCATTCATTTGGATAGTCATCAACTTCCGTTCTGGTTCATTCAGGTTACGGTAGAAGCACTCGCTAGAATTTTGGTTTTCCGGACTTCATTTATAAAGTCGATCGGTCTATTTATTAAGCATCGAAAAAACTGGAGAAAATCAAGGGCTAAGTATCAAACCCTTATGGCCGAGCGAGGAGAGGAAGTGTCGCTTGTCAGAATTTCTAGCGGAATTAAAGAGAGTTTATATCAAAGAAAGAAAATAAAATTTCTTTCAACCCGTTCAGAGTAATGATTTCAAAGCCTCTTGTAATTTTTATACTCCCCCGGATACCAGCCAGTCAACTCACCCATTACTCT
>JAYVBN010000040.1:0-6028 GCA_043750455.1 Bacteroidia bacterium
TAACCGATACTTATTCTTTATTCCACTCAGATGGTTGTTGAAATACGACATACGCACCGATCAATACTTAAAAGTGACCGAATGCCCGGTACATATCATTCACGGAACCAAAGACCGGCTTATTTCTTTTTCACAAAGCGAAAAACTGAAAGCCTTATACCTGAATAAAATAACCTTGCACAGAATTGAAGGTGGCCGCCACAACAACCTGCCGGATTTTCCTGAGTTCTTCGATATTCTTTATAACATTCTTTATGTGAAGCCACCAGAAGAAAAACCAAAAGTTTCCTAACATGGAAGTCACTAAAAAAACATCCATTAATTTTACTCGCATTTTTGATATTCTAAAATATCAACAGGAAAAATATCCAAACCAAACTGCTCTAAACTTTTTCGCTGACGGGAAATGGCAAGGATATCCTATTCAGGTGGTACAAGGTAAAGTTGATAACCTATCATGTTGGTTCATCAGCAATGGTTACACTAACGGTGATAAAATTATTCTGGCGCCTGTCATGGGTAATCCCGAGTGGATGATCATCGACTTTGCGTGCCAGCAGGTGGGACTAATTACGGTAATTGTCCACCCTACCTCTCGAGCTGAAGAAATAGAAGTGATCCTTACGGAAACTGAAGCCAAACTTTGCTTAACCGCTGATAGCGAGTTGTATTTTAAATTTACACTGGCAATTGAAAAAACAGAATCAAAAACAATTATCAATCACCTAAAGCTAAATGTGCCAGGCTATTTTTATCCTTTGCAACTGGCAAAAGTATCAGCGGAAGAAATAAATGTGTTGAATGAACTAAAAAAAGAAATAAAAAAGGATGACTTACTCACAATCTTGTATACTTCTGGCAGTTCTGGTATTCCTAAAGGTGTTATGCTCACACACCATAACATTGTACATAACATCAAAGCCATCTTGACCTTATTGCCGCTCGAGCCAAGTCACAGGGTAATAAGTTTTTTACCATTTAGTCATATTCTTGAGCGCGCCACCTGCTATGCCTATTTGGCCTTCGGGGTATCATTATATTTTAGTCAAAACAAAGAAACCTTCGCGCAAGATTTTAAAACAGTGAAGCCTTACTTCTGTACAAGTGTACCGCGCGTGCTAGAAAAAATGTATGACTTCATGCAAGAGCAATTGCTTCAGAGAAATATTATAAAGAAGAATTTAATCACCTGGGCGCTCGCTGTTGGCAAACAATATGGATCAGTAAAGCGCATAAAAATTCTGTTCGCCTTTAAATTACTAGTGGCTCGCTTGCTTGTACTTAGATTATGGAGAAAAAAACTGGGCGGAGAAATCCGATATATGGCTGTTGGTGCCGCCTCTTTGCAACCTGAGATTGGAAGATTATTCTCTGCTGCCGGAATTTATATTGTGGAAGGATATGGAATGACTGAAACGGCTCCACTCATTAGCATTAATCGGTACGAATCCGGACTCAATCGCTTTGGTACAGTAGGCATTGCCATCCCAGGTATGGAAATAAAAATAGATGATCCAAACGAAGAACAGGAAGGTGAGATTTTGGTAAAGGGCCCAAATGTGATGCAAGGCTACTTCAAAAGACCAGAACTGACAAAAGAAGTATTCACAAGCGATGGCTGGTTCCGAACAGGTGATGTCGGCAAGTTTGTGCATCAACGTTTTTTGAAAATAACGGATCGCAAAAAAGATATTTTCAAAACCTCCTCCGGAAAATATATAGCTCCGCTGCCGCTGCAAAATCATTTTGCTAAATCCCCATTTATTGAACGATGTCTGATCATTGGATTTCAAAGACCTTATGTAACCGCCTTGCTCGTTCCTCAGTTTGAAGTACTGAAAGCCTGGTGCAACCAAGAAAGTATTCATTGGACTTCGCCACAATTTATGGTACACAACATAAAGGTAAGAGCCAAGCTTCAGCAAGAAGTAGACGCACTGAACGGAGAGCTACCTAACTTTGAAAGCGTTAGGGATTTTGTTTTGTGCCATCAGGAGTGGAGTATGGAAAGTGGTGAAATCACCGCCACGCTGAAGCCTGTGCGCAAAACGTTATTAGACCATTATGAAAAGGAAATTGAGAAAATGTATGCTTAAAGCGGTAGCTCTACTCAGCTAACACTGATAATGAGCTTACCACTTTATTGCTATTGTACATCAACACAGACGATCAGGATCAAAATTGATTGTTCATCGAATCTTGAACCTAATTGTCTGGCGGCATTGAATATTTAACTATGCCTCTTCCGTAATAACAACCTTCTCCATCACATCCCCTTGCTTAATCATATCAATCACTTCATCTCCTTCAAAAACTTTTCCGAAGACTGTGTGATTGCGATCCAGATGTTTTGTGCTTGCGCGAGTGTGGCAAATAAAAAATTGTGAACCCCCTGTGTTGCGTCCGGCATGTGCCATGGAAAGAACACCTCTGTCATGATATTGATTTTCTCCGGTCAATTCACAATCGATGTGATAACCAGGACTTCCATTTCCTATACCATTCGGGCATCCGCCTTGAATCATAAAGTTTGGTATAACCCGGTGAAAGATCAATCCATTGTAAAAACCTTTTTCGGCCAGCGTGATAAAGTTCTTGACGGTGTTAGGAGCATCCTTTTCAAAAAACTTAATTTTCAATACTCCTTTCTTGGTGTGAATTTCTGCTATCTTCATTGTTATCTTAGTTTTGTCCCGCAAGATAACAGGAGATATTAATTTTGAGATAGAAATTTCTACTTCCTGATATAATAACTGAAACCATGAAGCCCTGTATAAGTGCCAAAAAAATGTACCCTTCTCAGGAAATTGCGGAAGATGCGCTGATAGAAGCCAGAACCCAGTTCGACTACAAAATAAACCAAGGCCCGATCGGAGTATATCTGTGTGAGGACTGCGGTTACTATCATCTCACTTCTCAAGGAAAAATGAATGAGAAACTCTCTGCACAATTAAAGGATGGAAAAATAAAACTCCAGAAAGAGGCTAATCAGTGGATGGCGAAGATAAAAAAGCGCTAACGCTTAGATTGACATCACATATTTCTTTAAAAAAGATTGAGAGTCCAACACTTCAATTTCTGAAAAGAAAAAATCATTTCGGTCTTCGGTAATTATGCATTTGCAAGCGACAGCTTCCGCTGAATAATATTCCAGTCCATCTTCAAAATCATGAATGGATTTATTTTTAACGGTTTTAACAACACTTGATTTATCGGACGGGGCAATTTCAATCTTAGTACACAGAATTTCCATCTTCTGTTTTGCTTTGACTGTTCCACTTTTCTTTTCGGCAAAATAAAAGGCAATCGCCAGGCAAATAGGTGATGTGTACACTTCAAATTTTGGATTGTCCATTAAGCTCATCACACGTGAAGAATACGTGAAGAGCGGATATTCCTTGTTCAAAACAGAAACTAAAATATTCGCGTCCAGAAATATCTTCATTTCCGCGATTTGTAGTATTCATTTTTTAGTGACTTACGGGAAAGTGTTGTTTTTTGATACTTAACTTCTCCTTCAGCCAGCATGCTTACCCAATCAGCAACAGGTAAATCTTCTAATTGCTGGTAATGGCTGCTTGTGATTTTGCTGTACAGAAATTCTGTGAGCCTGGACAGACTAATATTATTATCATCGGCAAATTTCTTGGCTTTACCGATAATTTCTTCATTGAAGCTTAAGGTGATTTTAGCATCCATAACCATACTATTTATACGACAAATATAATATTTATATACGTATAAATGCAAGCAACCGTTTCAAACATGGCCAAAAAGTATTCACATCCAAGTCCTTCAAAATGTATATCTTTACGCATCACTCCTCCCTGCCTGCCGAAAACGGCAACAAGCAGGCAGGCAAATTCCCCTAGAAAAGCACTTTCCGTGTGCCGCCTCAGGCGATATTGAGCCAAGAGGCGTTCACTTAAACAAGTAGACACGGGTTTCCGTGTCTCAAAATTAAACATGTCATTTGAAAAATTAAATCTCATTGAGCCCATATTGCGCGCTCTGAAAACTGAAGGCTATACAAAGCCAACCCCCATTCAAGAACAGGCTATTCCTGTCCTATTACAACGCAAAGATTTACTAGGCTGCGCTCAAACCGGAACGGGTAAGACAGCAGCTTTTGCTATTCCTATTTTGCAATTACTCCACGAAGATGAGCTCTTTAAGAAAGCTCCTGCCGGAATTAAAACCTTGATCTTAACACCAACACGCGAACTTGCTATCCAGATAGGCGAAAGCTTTGCGGCTTATGGAAGAAATCTTCGCATTCGTCACACTGTTATTTTTGGTGGTGTTTCACAAAAATCACAAACTGATGCATTACGGGCAGGTGTTGATATTCTTATTGCTACACCAGGACGCTTACTCGACTTGATGGATCAGCGCTATGTTAAACTCGAGCACGTTAAAATGCTGGTATTAGATGAAGCCGACCGTATGCTGGACATGGGCTTTATTCATGATGTGAAGAAGATTATTGCTAAAGTGCCTTCAAAAAGACAAACCTTATTTTTCTCGGCAACTATGCCAGGTGAAATCTCAAAGTTGGCTGACACTATTTTAACGCACCCTGTAAGAGTAGAAGTTACTCCGGTTTCATCTACTGCTAACACAATAAGGCAAGAACTTTATTATGTAGATAAAAATAACAAGAAGTCTTTGTTGCTCGATTTATTAAAGGATAGATCAATTAATACAGCCCTTGTTTTCACACGCACTAAACACGGTGCTGATCGTGTAACGAAAGACTTGAACCGTGCAGGAGTTTCCGCAGAAGCCATTCACGGTAATAAATCACAAAATGCCCGTCAACGCGCGTTGAGCAATTTTAAATCGCAGCAAACACGCGTGTTAGTAGCAACTGACATTGCAGCACGTGGAATTGATATTGATGAACTTTCACATGTTATCAATTTTGAATTGCCTAACATCCCTGAAACGTATGTCCACCGCATAGGCCGTACAGGTCGCGCGGGAGCAAGTGGTATTTCTATTTCATTCTGCGATGCAGAAGAAAAAGAATTTCTAAGGGACATTCATAAACTAATCGGCAAAACCATTCCGGTGGTAGAAGGTCATTCTTATCCGATGATGCATCACACGTTTGTTAAGCAGGTAGAAAAGCAACGCCAGAGTTCTCCAAGGAGATCAGGCGGTGGTAATAATGCCGGTGGCAATTCTTTCCGCAACTCTGGAAGAAACCAGAACTCACAAAGAAGGTGGTCTAGCGGACAACAAGCCGGAGGTGATAATAACTATTAGTGAACTATTAAGCTAATATCAAAGGCCATTACGAAAGTGATGGCCTTTTTTGTACCCGTCCAGAAGGAGATTAATCCAGCACCATAAATTATAACAGAGCTTCCTAAAAAATTAACTTGCCTTAATGAAAGTTGGTCTGCTCTCCGATACACACAGTCACCTTGACCCAAAAGTATTTGAGTATTTCAAAGAGTGTGATGAAATATGGCACGGTGGAGACATTGGAGATGCCGCTGTTATCAATGATCTTGAAAAATTCAAACCCGTTCGGGCAGTGTTTGGCAATATTGATGATCAAGAACTGCAAGTACGCTTTCCGGAAGACTTATGGTTCAACTGCGAAGGCTTAACGATTTGGATGACTCATATTGGAGGAGCCCCTCCCAACTACAATCCACGAATAAAAAAGGTGTTGAAAGATCGCATACCCGATATTTTTATTTGTGGTCACTCACATATTCTGCGGATCAAAAAAGATCCGAACTATAAAAACATGCTTTACTTAAACCCTGGCGCTGCCGGTAATCATGGATTCCATCACATCAAAACCCTGGTGCGGTTTGAGGTAATCGGGAAGGAAATAAAAAATATGGAAGTGATTGAGTTGGGAAAACGAGGGGCAATTAGTCAATGAGTCAATTCCTGCCTGCCGGTAGGCAGGATCAATTAGCCGATGTGTAGCCCAATAAAAAAGCCAACGTGGATCCACATTGGCTAATTTTCAAATCGACTAATCGACAAATTATTTCTTCGCGGC
>JAYVBN010000041.1:0-6595 GCA_043750455.1 Bacteroidia bacterium
AGTTGGAATCAATCCTCCCTTCTCATTTGGAAGATCAATGCCTAATCTACTACCAAAACCAAAACTACTAATATGCTTATTCCACTCGGTCAATCCGATGCGCGTATCATCATAAGGCGAATTTGAAATGCCTTTATTAAGCATCTTACGAAGCACTCCTAGAAAGTATGGATTACAGGAGTTTGCAATTGCTCCTCGCAAATCCTGGTTATCATGACCTTCGTGGCAACCAATCAATGTTTTATCACAACGCATGCGAGTCTCCGGAGTGATTACTCCCTCCTGCAGAGCCGTCATGGCTTGCGCGATTTTAAAAATAGAACCAGGCCTGTACTGTGCCATCAATGGCCGGTTGAACAATGGCTTAAGTGTGTCGCTGCTAATTAATTTAAAGTTAGATCCATATAATCGTCCGGTAAGCAAGTTAGGATCATATGATGGTCCGGAGATTAAAGATAAAATTTCTCCTGTAGATGGCTCAAGCGCCACCACACTTCCGGCTTTTCCATTCATCAGGTATTCGCCATACTGTTGCAGGTCTAAGTCAATCCCCGATACTAAATCTAGGCCAGGAACCGAAAGTGAATCGCTTTTACCATTGTCAAAAGACCCTTTCTCAATTCCTTTTACATTTCTCAATACAAATTTAACACCACGTTGGCCGCGAAGTTGTTCTTCATAATAAAGCTCAATTCCACTTTGACCGATATAATCGCCTTGCTTATAAATTTTTGATTTGTCCTCCGCCAATTTGGTTTTACTAATCTCACTGACATAACCAAGTGCATTGGCAAGAGCCGCTGTAGAGTAAGCCCGCGTGGTTCTGGCCTGAATATAAAATCCCTGAAACTCATCCAGGTTATCCTGAATCCTGGCAAAGTCGTAGTTAGAAAGTTTATCAATAAAAAGGGTAGGCTTATAGGGTGAGTATTCCTTTCGTTCCTTCAGCTCTTTAAACTTTATTCGCAACTCCGTTTTTGATAAGTCAAAAACTTCGCAAAACCGAACCGAGTCAAGATCTTTTATTTCTTTCGAAACAATCTGAAGGTCATATTCCGGAGTATTGTAGACAATGAGCTTTCCATTGCGATCATAAATTAAACCACGAAAAGGATATTCCACTTGCCGGAGAATGGCATTGCTATTGGCCAAATCAGAATAACGGTTGTCTAGCACCTGAATGAAAAATAATTTCACCAGAAAGACAAGCCCTACCAACACAATTACAAGTTGAATTATTTCCTTACGCCACTCATTCATATTCTTCTTCTTTCAGAAGTTAGTAGTTGAAGGATTACCAAAATTGTCATCGTGAATAATACACTAAACAGTATTTTGGAGGAAGTATATCCAAAACGATTAAATCCGCCAGCCTCCGTTATAAATAAAATAATGTGATGAAGTAAAATTAGTGGAATCGTATACACCAAAAACCACTGTGCCCCATTGGCCTCCAGGGTGGGTCTTGAATTTGCATCATATCCACCTTGTGGGGTTATTACACCTAACCAGTAGTTTCTTAAATAAGAAATCGCTACGAGCGCACCTGCGTGAACACCCAGGCTGTTGTAGAAAATATCAACTACAAATCCTGTAAAGAAGCCGATAACCATCAACGCCAGTATGTTGGTTTCTATGGGAAGAAATAAAATAAAGGCTACGTATAAAAAACAAAAAGCAGTATTAAAAAGCACAAGATTCTTGAGCAGCGTTACCTGTAACAACAAGTAGAGAAAAAAAGACAAAAATAACCAGATGCCTGACCTTGTCATTTGGGTTCACCTATTGTTTTTAATTCTAAAGAGTCCTTCTCAACCTTAAGATTACTCTTGACAATTTCTACAAAAGAAAGTTTAGTAAAATCCTGAGCAAGCTCAATTTTCAAATCATAGAATGGTGCTTCTTCCTTCAACTTTACTTCCCGAATTACCCCAACCAAAACTCCCTGCGGGAAGACAGCATTATAACCTGAGGTTATTATTGTATCGCCTATCAGTGGCTTTACATGACGCGGAATATATAAAAGGTCAGCAAAGCGGGCATCGCCACCATCCCATTGCACCGTTCCAAAATTTTGAGTTCGTTTAATAACACTGGAGACGTGTTCATCAATATTTAATAATGAAATTAAAACCGCGTAATGGTCAGAAACCGACTTAACTTTCCCAACAGCTCCATGGGCGCTGATAGCCGCCATTCCTGGTTCAATGCCTGCATCCTTGCCTTTATTAATTGTAATAAAATTTTTGAATAAACTCGTAGTGTTGTTTACCACTTTGGCACTAACAAATTCAAAGCGATTAATGATAGCTGGATCTTTAATCTCGCGAACATCCAGCAAATACAAGCTTTGATTCCGTTGTTCAAGCTTTGTTCTAAGCACTGCGTTCTCGGTTGCGAGTTCTTTATTGATATCGCGTAGAGAAAAATATTCGCGAACACCGTTTGAAAATCCGATAATGCTAACTGCCAGCCGATTTGAAGAATTGAAAAAGCTGGCACTTTGGTACTGATTGTTTTGAACAATCAGCCAGGAACAAATCAACTCAAAAAGCAAAAAAATAAAGAAGGCCCGGTATTCGTAAAAAAATCTAAGCAGGCGATCCATTTAGGAGTATAGCAAATTTGAAGTGATCTATTCGGTAATCAGTACTGTGGTAATCGGTAATCAGTTGGAGTGATTGAAAGGGAAGTATTCAGCCCAGTACAAAACTGATTACAGATTACCAGCTTACCAATAACCATTTCTATGTCATCAATACCTTGCGATAGTGATTAAGGTTTTTCAACGCAGCTCCTGTTCCACGAACAACGGCTCTCAACGGATCTTCCGCTACGTGAATCGGAAGCTTTGTTTTCAAAGCAAGTCGCTTATCTAATCCGCGAAGCATTGCACCGCCACCGGTCAGATAAATTCCACGCTCATAAATATCTGCCGAAAGCTCTGGTGGTGAAAGCTCCAGTGCTTTGAGTACGGCTTCTTCCAATTTGGAGATAGACTTATCTAATGCAAAAGCAACTTCGGAATAAGAAATTTTTATCGTCTTAGGGATTCCCGTCATTAAATCACGTCCACGGATTTCGTAATCATCCGGACCATCGTCAAGCTCTGTTAGCGCTGAGCCTACTTCAATTTTCACACGCTCTGCTGTACGTTCACCAATCAATAGATTATGTTGCCTGCGCATGTAATCAAGGATGTCACGATTAAATGTATCGCCTGCTATTCTAATGGATTGATCACATACAATCCCCGAAAGGGCAATCACAGCAATATCTGTCGTTCCTCCACCAATATCAACAATCATATTACCGATAGGTTGCTCAATATCTATACCTATACCAATTGCGGCTGCAATGGGCTCGTGAATCATGTATACTTCTTTTGCATTGGCATGCTCGGCCGAGTCGCGTACGGCACGCTTCTCCACTTCAGTGATGGCCGAAGGAATACAAATTACCATACGTAAAGAAGGTGGAAACAATCTGCGCCCGTGATCAATCATTTTAATCATGCCCCGGATCATCATCTCTGCTGCATGGAAATCAGCAATTACACCTTCCTTCAAAGGACGAATTGTCTTAATGTTGTCGTGCGTTTTCTCGTGCATTTGCATGGCCTCGCGCCCGATGGCCAATACTTTACCTGTTGTCTTATCGATGGCAATGATGCTGGGCTCATCAACAACAACTTTGTCTTTGCTAATAATCAGTGTATTTGCAGTGCCCAGATCAATGGCAATATCGCTAGTAAAAAAATCAAAAAGTCCCATTCGGTTTAGTCCTCCTCTAGTAAAATTTAATGAAGCCCGAAATTACAGAAATAATCCGGTGAATTTTTAAGTTCATCGCGCTGAAAAAACTTACGCTCTTAATGTTTAAAATGACGAATGCCGGTGAAGACCATTGCCATATCATGTGCATCGCAAAATGCAATAGAGTCCTGGTCTTTGATTGATCCTCCTGGTTGGATGACCGCCTTTATCCCGTTATTACAAGCAATCTCAACACAATCGGGGAAGGGGAAGAAGGCATCCGATGCCATGACAGCACCCTTCAGGTCAAAACCAAAAGCACCAGCTTTTTCAATGGCTTGTTTCAATGCATCTACCCGACTGGTTTGGCCAACTCCGCTCGCTAAAAGCTGTCCTTCTTTCGCCAGAATGATGGTGTTTGACTTTGTATGCTTACATATTTTGCTGGCGAACAATAACGCATTAACATCAGAAGGTGATGGAGCAAGTTTCGTTACCACTTTTAAGTCTTCTCTGGCATCCGTCTTTAAGTCAAGGTCTTGCTCAATCACTCCATTTAGCAAGCTCTTGAATTGCTTGGTGGACGTCAGGGATTGATTTTGCTTTAGAATGATCCTGTTCTTTTTTGATTTTAGAAGTTGTAACGCCTCAGAGGAATAACCAGGTGCAATAAGTATTTCAAAAAAGAGTTTGTTGATTTCTTGAGCTGCACCGAGGTCGATGGTGGTATTGGTAATAAGCACACCTCCAAAAGCAGAAATGGTATCGGCCTGAAATGCTTTGAGATAAGCTTCTCTCACCGTAGGCGCGATCGACACTCCACAGGCATTGGTATGTTTTATGATCGCGAAAGCGACATCGCCATCAAATTCTTTTACCAGATTGACTGCTGCATCTACATCTACAAGATTGTTGTAAGAAAGTTCCTTGCCATTGAGTTTTTCAAAAAGTTTATCAAGTTCACCAAAGAACACACCCTTCTGATGGGGATTTTCTCCATAACGCAATACCTGCCCTTGTTGAATGCTACTTTTAAAACTTGGAATATTTTGTTCCTGATTGAAATAGCTGAAGATCGCCTCGTCATAATGAGAGGTAACATCGAAAGCAAGGGCTGCAAACCTTTTTCTGTCGGAAAGTTCGGGAGCACAATTCTTAGCTTTCAATAACTGAAGCAACTCCTCATACTGATTTTGGGAAGATACAATCAACACATCATTGAAGTTTTTAGCGGCTCCTCGTATCAAAGAAATTCCACCGATGTCAATTTTCTCTACAATCTCTTCTTCGGTTCCTCCTTTTGCAACTGTTTCTTCAAATGGATAAAGATCAACTATGACAAGATCAATTGGGGAAATTTTAAATTCTTTGGCCTGGTCTAAGTCTCCCTGATCATCCCTTCTGTAGAGAATACCGCCAAACACAGCAGGATGAAGTGTTTTAACCCGGCCACCAAAAATGGATGGATAGCCTGTTAGCTTTTCAACAGGTATCACTTTGTGGCCGAGCTTCTCTATAAATTCCTGCGTGCCACCTGTAGAGACAAACTCTACACCTTGATCGGCCAGGGTTTTGATAATGGGTTCAAGGTTGTCCTTATAAAAAACAGAAATAAGGGCGCGGGTAATTTTTCGGGAACTCATGGGTGGGTTGAAAGGCAAAAATGCTTTTTTTCACGCCAAGGCGCAAAGTTCGCAAAGAAATCATTTAAGAATTTTCAAGCTAAGGCGTAAGGAGACAACTAAAGATTATTGACTATTCTCTGAATGCCATCTTTAATTAAAGCTTCATTGAAATTTACCAAGAGGCCAAGTTTTGATCCCGTAAGGCGCAGATAAGTCAATACTTGTTTTTGATGAACCGGGGCAATCAACTCCACAGATTTGATTTCAACTATGACTTTATGTTCCACGATTAAGTCAGTACGAAACCCAACTTCCATTTTAATCCCTTTATAAACGACAGGAAGTTCTTTTTGCCGTTCAACATGCAATCCTTGTTGAATAAGTTCAAAATAAAGACATTCCTCATAGACAGATTCAAAAAGGCCAGGCCCCAATTCTTTATGAATTTGAAAACAAGCATTTACAATAATCTTTGAAAGTTCATTTTCTGTCATGGCTTCTTTAGTTTTAATTGTAACCCTCTAAACCTCTAAAGGGTGCAGGATAAGACCCGATAAATTTTAGCGGTCTTTGCGACTTTGCGTGAACAACTAACTTAAGCCATACAAATTATCGCGCTCTTCAAATTCTTCTGATTCAATTGTGAAGTCATCTGCATCTAGGAAAGCAGGAAATTTATCGCGATAAGAAAGTAACGAGTTGGCATTGATCTCCAATGTTTTGATGGCTTCGCCCCCGTCTATGGTAAAAATCGAATCACCTTTAGGGCTAATAATAGCAGACTGGCCATTATACTCAATGCCGTTATCATCCGTGCCTACGCGGTTGACACCAACAACATAACTTAGGTTTTCAATTGCTCTCGCCTTTAGTAACGCTTCCCATGCGTTGATCCGAACCATTGGCCAGTTGGCCACATAAATCATTAGGTCGTAAGTGGGTTTCTTTAAAGAAGCATTCCAGCGGTTGCGACTCCACACAGGAAAGCGCAAATCGTAGCAAATGAGCGGACAAATTCTCCATCCCTTCCAATGTCCTATTAATAGGCTCTCGCCTGAGGTATATACCTGATGCTCTTCGGCCATGCGGAAAAGGTGGCGCTTGTCATAGGTTTTGAACGTACCACCTGGCTCCATCCACAATAGGCGATTGTAAAACCGATCGTGCACATTGGCAATAAAGCTTCCCAGGATCAGCGCACCGGTCTGGTCGGCC
>JAYVBN010000042.1:0-4956 GCA_043750455.1 Bacteroidia bacterium
TAGTAGACACAAACACTAATTGTTTAGCGTCATCGCTCCATTCATTATCATCAAATCCACCTTCACAGGAAATATCATCACACAATGTGCTCCGTCTGGCATCAGGTGCAAGGTTTAACCGAATTATTTTAGGCGTACTACTCACATCAATAATAACACGATGTATCCTTATAATATCAGCATCTCCTGGTAATGGATATTTCCATTGCTCAAGCTCAGGTGAACCAACGGTTGTTTTTACCAAATACATATCTCTGATATGCCGCTGGTCTTGTTGAAATGTGGCTATCTTTTTGGAGTCGGGCGACCAACTTAAAATTACTTTCTCTGAGTGTTTCCAGCCGGCATTATCGGTAGCGTAACCAAAGTCCTTTATCCCATCAGAGGTCAGGGGCGTTTCTTTACTTGTAGCTACATCTCTTAGCCATAAATTCCAATCACGTACGAAAGCAACATATTTGCCATCAGGGGATGCAACCTCGTTGGCCGATAAGGCAGGGCTTTTTATCTCAGGAGGCAATCCATCTGTCAACTCTTTTTTTGTGTTGTAAACAACCTTCATTCCATCGGCCGGGTTAACCAAAATATACCTCGACTGATTCTCAGTTAAACTCCTATACCACACACGACCATCTGGTGTCCATTGAGGCTGAATAACGTTATCAATATGCTTGCTTACATTCCCTGTAAGTATTTCTGCAGACCGATTGTAATCAGATGAAGTAAAGATTCTTCCGGGCTGACCATTGGCGGAAAGAGTAATTGAGATTAAAACAATCAGAGAAATTTGGTGGTGTTTGGATCTTATCATAAAGAAAAATTAAGGATTAAATTTAGTTAAATAATCCAATCAAAATTTCATCTTAAAATTCTTCATCTCAATCGACATGTCCCTGATGAAACGAAATGGCTTCTAGCCATTTACTTTATAATGCACCACCACAATTCCGCAATCAAAAGCCTGGCTCTTTACCAATTCAAGTGATTGCCTTTGCGTGAGCGATTGAAAGATGGGCATGCCTTTGCATAATACGGCAGGATTTATAAAAAGATGATATTCGTCAATCAATCCCTTACTGATTAGAGCCGAAACAAATGTTCCTCCACCATACACAATCATGTTTTTACCTTTTTGCTTTTTTAAAGCAAGCACTTCGTCTTCAAGATTTCCGGTGGCCAGAATTGTTCGTTCCCATTCTGACTTACTGAGCGTTTTTGTAAAAACCACTTTCGCTGTTTCAACCATTTTTCGAGAGTCCTCGCGCGTTTCCGGCACGTCATAAGCTGCTGTCCAATGAGGGATAAATCCTTCTGCTAATTTTCTGCCCAGAAGAATAGTGTCCACCGGCTCGGTTAAATCTTTTACATAGTTATTAATGTCATCGCCCCAATTCCACATCATCCAATCCATTTCACCATTGACACCCGCGATGTATCCATCTACCGACATTTGTACTTGCAATTTTAACTTTCTCATTGTTTTAAAGTTTAATTCTCTCCTCGATCAATTACTACTTCACTCATTGCTTCGCCAAACAATTCACCATCCAGTTAATGCCAAACTGATCTGTAAAGCTGCCGAAGTATGCACCCCAAAACATATCTTGTAAGGGCATGGTGATGTTACCACCAACCGATAACTCATCAAAGATTCGTTTTGCTTCCTTGCGCGAATCTGGTTCTAGCGAAATGTGCATGTTGTTTCCAATGATAACATCAAAGCCCATTTCTTTCGGGGCATCGGTACCCATCAACACGTGGGTGCCGAGAATGGGCATCTCTACATGTAACACCATTTTCTTCACGGCTTCTGCTACAGGCGGATGATTTGCATCGGGCGGCAAATCACCAAAGCGCTGAATGCCTCCGTTGAATTCGGATTGAAAAACTTTCTTATAAAACAAAAATGCTTCTTCTGTATTCCCAGCAAAATTCACGTACGTGCACACCCGAGCGGCTTGGGTCGTCTTCAATTGGTTTCTTAGTTTGAACTGAGCTTCCAGGTATTGGTCCAGATTACCCAGCGCAGCAGTAAAGCCTTCTTTGAATCCTAATGAAATTATTTTTTCGAGGTCTGCTATTTGGTCATACGCAATCGTTATGTTGACGGTAGTGGTTTGATTTATTTCACTGAACACATTTGTCCACAGCGACCGAGGAAATTCTTTGTTGATATTTCCCTGTTCATCACAAAAGGCATCTAGTGCTGAAAAACTTTTGAGTGACACTATCTTCTTATAGTCTGCCCGGCACCAGTGCTTTTCGTTTGCAGGACTCAGCATATAGTACAACCAAGATCCGCCTTCGCGAAAGTCCATCGACTTTGTTTTGGTCTGATACGGCTTAGGTGCCCACCATTGATCCAGCAATTCAGGTTGTGTCCATGCGGCCCACACCATATCTACTGTGGCTGCAAATTCGCGCTTCACCGAAATGGTTTTGTCTTTCTTGTTTACTGAAAAGTCGAATAGTCGCGTTTTCATTTCTTTGGGAGTTTCATTTTGGCTAATAAAGTATCGAGTTGGTTAAAGCGGGTTTGCCAAATCTTGCGGAATTGCTCCAACCACTTGTCTATTTCTTTCATTTTGTTGGCATTTAGTTGATAATAAATTTCACGACCCGTTTGCTCTTGCTTCAGCAATTGACACTCCGTTAATATGCGCAGGTGTTTCGATACTGCTTGTCGTGTGGTGTCGAAGTGTTCGGCCAGAGAGTTTGGCGTCATAGCCTGAGCTGCTATCAATAAAATAATGGCCCTGCGGGTAGGGTCGGCAATGGCTTGAAAAATATCTCTTCGCATAAGACATCTGATTTTAATGAAACCGAACGGTTGCAAATATAGGTGCAACTAATCAGTTGCGCAATATTTAAATAAAAATTTATTCAGAATATGCTTTAAAGGCTTTTAGCTAAGGGTTAAAAAAACAAAACCCGGAATTTCTCCCGGGCTTTGGCTCTTGTTAATTGGTGTTATTATCGAATAGTCAATAAGACCAACCAGCAAGGAATAAAGTCTAAAAAGGATATTCTCCTTTTTCAATTACATAGTTCGCTACTTTTCTTCGCGCTTCCTTGAGGTTGTATGGATCAATTTTGGTAAAGCGTTTTAAGCCCAGCATCATCAATCGTAATTCATCTCCTTCCGCGAAAGCGTAGATCGCCTGCTTACCAGCCGAAGCTGCTTTCTCGATGGCACTGTGCAAATAAATGATGGCCATTTCTTTTTCAATCTCACACGCTTTCTCTCCGCGCAGGCTAATCAGTTTTTCAACACGCAAAATCACCGACTCGGCAACGTATCCTTCGATGAGCATATCGGCCAGGTTCATCAATATTTCCTGTTCATCAGATAGTTTCATCATAAACTTTTGAATAGCTGCACCCGAAACCATCAAGCCTGCTTTCTTCAAATTTGAGATTGCCTTCTTCTCTTTGGCAAAAAGGGCAGTGTCATCACTTGAACCGAAATCGGGTATTGCCATCAATTCCTTTTGAACGGTCATGGCAGGTGTCATCAAATCCAATGTGCCTTTCATCCCACGCTTCAGCAGCATGTCAATCGTAAGAAGGCGATTAATTTCGTTTGTCCCTTCAAAAATACGGTTGATACGCGCATCGCGATACGCACGATCCATCGGGCCTTCTGCCGAGAAACCCATACCGCCATAAATCTGTACGCCTTCGTCCACAGAAAAATCCAGCACTTCGCTACCGTGCACTTTTAAGATGGCGCACTCAATGGCAAAGTCTTCCAATGCCTTTAACCGTGCCTGGCCCTTCTCCATACCACCAGCTAGTAACGCTTCATATGCATCGTCAATATTTTGCGAAGCGCGATAGTGAGCCGATTCTGATGCAAATATTTTTGTGACTACTTCTGCAATTTTATGCTTGATGGCTCCGAAAGTGGAAATAGCTACGCCAAACTGCTTGCGTTCACTGGCATATTTGATCGCCTGGCTAATTGTTGCCTTCGATCCCCCCAACGCTCCTGCACCTAGTTTGATACGGCCAATGTTCAAAATATTGACTGCGATCTTGAACCCATTCTCACGCTCACTTAATAAATTTTCTACGGGTACTTTGCAATCGTTGAAGAAAACCTGACGAGTAGATGATCCTTTGATCCCCATCTTCTTTTCTTCTTCATTCATGGTGATGCCACCGAATGATTTCTCTACAATAAAAGCAGAGAGGTTTTTATCGTTATCGATTTTAGCGAACACAATAAAAATATCTGCGAAGCCTGCGTTAGTGATCCACATTTTCTGACCAGTGATCAAATAGTGTTTCCCATCAGCAGTTAATTTTGCTTTGGTCTTGCCGCTGTTAGCATCTGACCCCGAATCTGGTTCCGTCAAACAGTAGCTGGCCTTCCACTCGCCTGATGCCAACTTGGGAATATATTTTTTCTTTTGTGCGTCATTTCCATAGTACAAAATCGGCAAGGTTCCAATGCCTGTATGAGCAGAGATCGCTACTGCAAATGAATAACCTGCGCCCACGGCTTCAGCAACCAACATGGTAGTATTGAAGTCCATTCCGAATCCGCCAAACTCTTGGGGAACGGATGTGCCTAACAACCCAAGTGCTCCGGCCTTGTCAAGAAGTGTTGGCATCAACTTAGGATCTTTCTGCGAGTCGATTAAATCCAAATGTGGATAAACTTCTTGCTTCAAAAAATCCTTGCACGTTTGTGCAATCATCTTTTGCTCTTCCGTAAATTCTTCCGGAATGAAGATTTCGTGTGCTTGCGTTTCGCGGATGAGGAACTCACCGCCTTTGATTGCTTTTTTTGTTTCTACTGTTGTCATAAGATTAGAGATATGAGTATTGAGATATGATTAGTCTGATGTCAACTTATTCTGCAAAGAATAAATCATTTTTTGAATTTGATTAATCTCATCCAGTATTTGCTCTACTCGAGCGTCAACCAAATCAAGATTTTTTGAAATA
>JAYVBN010000043.1:0-12100 GCA_043750455.1 Bacteroidia bacterium
GTTAGATTAGCTTTTGAGATGCTTTTATAAAGGCCTCGCGTATGTTTTGGACAAATGAACTATGTTGATCTTTCATCCGTTCAGGATGCCATTGCACCAGACATAGAAAACTTTTTTCATCTGGATTTTTTTGATCGATTGCTTCAACGACACCATCTTCTGTGACAGCGCTTGTTACAAGTCCATCTCCAATGATGTCAGTCGATTGATGGTGATTGCTGTTTGTGTCTCCATCCAGTAAACCAGTAATACTATTTAGCCACGAGCCTGGAGTTACGATGGTGGAGTGATAGCTATCGAATCCTTCTTTTGTTTTTGCGTGATTGATCTTATCCTTTCCCCAGCGTGGAATATCTGGTATAAGGGTTCCTCCACGAAACACGTTATAGATTTGAAGTCCACGGCAAATACCCAACACCGGAATATGATTACTCTCTGTGTACTCCATCAATTTCATTTCAAATACATCTCGGGCTTCACTGATGTCGTCTTGGTGGCAATAGGAGAGATATTCAGGTTTATTATAAAATCTTGGGTGAACATCTTCGCCACCGGTGAATAGAATACCATGACATCGCGAAGCATCTTCAAGGTTATTTATTTTTTCGCTGAGTTTGATCGCTTCAATATCCAGACCGTAGGCTTTTATCCAGTTGGCATACTTTTCATACTTGCTGCAATCTGTTACTCCTATGATTATCTTTTTCATTCTAAAAATTCATGATTGTCATTGTGTCTTCGTGCCTTTGTGGCAAAATAGATTAAAGTGCTTTCAAGTAAAGTTGTTTAAAATCTTCTCGGCTAACCGGTTTTGGATTATTAGGATGGGCGAAATCGGCAATCGCGAGGTCAGCTAGTGTTTTAATATGTTCTGGCTTTACTCCAATGTCTCTTAGCTTGTGAGGGATGTTAATTTGTGTGTTAAGATTAAATAGATAGTTCACCACTGCACTGCCGTTTTCATCTTTTAATTCGAGCGTTCTTGCGATGCGCCTGAATTTATCTTCACTTCCCACAATATTAAATTCCATCCCATAAGGAATGTTAACCGCATTAGCAAGACCATGATGTGTATCTAACAAAGAGGAGAGTGGATGCGCTAATGAATGCACAACACCTAATCCTTTCTGAAAAGCAATAGCACCCATCATCGATCCCATCATCATCTTGCTTCGTGATTCCAGGTCTGGCTTATTAACAACTTTCTCTAACGATTCATTTATTAGTCGGATCCCCTCCAAGGCAATACCTTCACAAAGTGGATGAGGCATTTTGGCAATGAAGGCCTCCATGTTGTGTGTCAGCGCATCCATTCCTGTTGCCGCAGTGATGAATGAGGGCAATTCATTTGTTAGCGTTGGATCAGCAAAAACTATTTTCGCTAATAGCTTAGGTGAAAATAGAATCTTCTTTTGTTTGGTAATATCATCGGAAATAATCGCGCTTCTACCTACTTCACTTCCCGTGCCTGATGTTGTTGGAAGTGTGACAAAATGTGGTACATCGTTGGTCACATACACATCACCGCCAATTAAGTCATCGTATTTAAATAAATCTTCACGGTGGTTCACACGCAATACAATGGCACGTGCAACATCCAATGCTGCACCCCCGCCAATCCCTACAATGCAATCCCGTTTCGTTTGATCCCAATGATCTGTTCCCTTATAGACATCTGACTTGACCGGATTCTTATGAATATCTTTGAAAACTTCAACGGCAAGACCTTCTGTAACCAACTGCTTTACTATGTCTTTGAAAAATGAAAGCTCAGATACTATTGGATCGGTAACTACAAGAGGACGAGATAGCTTGTTACTTTTCAGATAGGCACCTAACTCTTTGCTTGCACCAGCACCAAATCGTATGGTGGTGGGAAAATTGTATTGATAAATTTTATCGAAGGTCATGAGTTACAATTGTTTCTTTGGGTCTCTTGGTTATTTGGTTAATTGTAATTGCCACGACCTTCAGGTCGTGGATTATTTTGAATTTCTGAATTGGCTTTAGCCAAACCAATTTCAAATTGATGAGCATTTAGAAACTCCAAATATTCTTCTGCAAAGGTTTTCTTCTTGTGATGCTCTTCCTGATTTAAAATGTATGCTCTTACTTTGTCTAAAGCAGAATAACTAACCGATAAAGCAATGTATTCATCTTGCCATTCAAACTTTTTACTTGATAGTTCCTGTTTATTTACACAAAAGGAAGATTCTCCTTTTATTAACATAGCAGTTTTGGCAATGGTTTGCTCTGAACCCAAAGAAACTAGTAGGTGAATATGGTCTTCCACACAATTAATTGTATCTATGAAAATTCCTTTTTTAACGCTGCTTTCCTTAATGTGCTCCAATAATAGCGGTTTCAACTCTTTCGTGATCAGAGGTTCACGATTTTTGGTTGACCAGATGAAATGAATGAAGACCTTGATAGAAGGCATATTATTTTGGCTAAAGCCGATTGCTATTTTATTTCTAAGCCCACGACCTGAAGGTCGTGGCAATTGTTTTCTGGATTTATTCTCCCATTAAAAGTCATTGAGATACGAATTTAGATTATCTCAAAATATCGCTTCAACTCCCAATCGGTTACAATTTTTGCAAACTGTTTCCATTCCCATTCGCGGGTGAGGCAGAAGTGTTCTACAAATTTTTCTCCTAATAATTCTTTCGCCAGTGCAGACTCCTTCATTTTTGCCGTGGCTTCCGCCAGATTTTTCGGAAGTGTTCCGTGTGCAACATCTCGATACCCATTGCCAACTGTTGCGTCTTGCAATTTTAACTTGTTCTTAATCCCATACAGGCCAGATGCTAGACATGCTGACATCGCGAGATACGGATTACTATCCGACCCAACAACCCTTGTCTCAAGTCGTGAAGATTTTTTGCTTCCTGGTAATGCTCTCAGGGCAACGGTGCGGTTGTCAATTGCCCACGTTATAGTTGTGGGTGCCCAGGCTCCTTCTACCAAACGTTTATAGCTGTTGATGGTGGGCGCATACATCGGTAGTAGATGGGGCAGGCAGTGTAGCTGACCAGCAGTATAGCTCTTCATCATCTCACTCATTTTGTGAGGAGCCTTATCATCAAAGAAAAGATTTTGCTTTTGATTGCTGTCCCACAAACTTTGATGCACATGCCCGCTGCATCCCGGAAGGTTTTCATTCCACTTTGCCATAAATGTGGCCATGATTCCATGTCGATAAGCAATTTCTTTCACTGCTGTTTTGAATAATACAGCACGATCAGCAGCTTCTAAGATATCACCGTGTGTGATGGCTGCTTCGTATGTGCCCGGTCCAGTTTCAGTGTGAAGCCCTTCGATGGGCACACCAAATTTTGAAATCATTTCGAACAGATCCGTGAAAAAAGGATTTTGTAAAGTTGTTCTTAAGATAGAATAACCAAACATGCCAGGAGTAAGTGGCTTGAGTTGCCTGAACTCTTTTTCGTGCAACGTGTCTGGAGTCTCTTTGAAATTAAACCATTCAAACTCCTGAGAGAAGGTAGCCTTGTAACCTTCTTTCTCAGCTTCACCTTTTATTTTCTTTAATAACTGACGAGGACAAAAGAACGCTGGCTTACCATCCTTTTCGATAAACTCCCCAAGGAAAAATGGAACATCTTCTTCCCATGGAATTTGCCTAAAGGTGTTGAGGTCTAATTTCGCATTGGCATCTGGGTAACCAGAATGCCAGCCTGTAACTTTTCCATTGTCGTAAGCGACATCACCAGAATCCCATCCGAAGATCACATCACAAAAACCTAAGTTACCTTCAATAGCGGATAGAAATTTTTCAGTTGATATATATTTTCCACGTAAAACTCCATCAATGTCCGTTACCGCCAGCTTCACTTTTGCAGAAGTATGATTGCGAACAATATCTATTATTTCTTCGGTGCTCATGCTTTATTTTTTTTAGTTAGCGACTAGTCGATTCTATTTTTCTATCAAAATTAAGGTAGAGTATTCAAAATTCAATATTCGAAATTGTCAGCCTAAGAATCTTGGATATCGAACTTAGAATCTTTACTTCTCACAAAAATTTTGAACAATACAAAAGCAATGGACAAAAGCGCAACAAAAGTTAATGCTAGTTGCCAATAATAATACGTCATCGCTATAGTTGAAAATAGGGCAATACTCAATGCAAGGAAAGGAGTAAGGGGAAAGAAAGGTACTTTAAATGGTCGCGATGCACTTGGTTCTTTTTTACGAAAGGCGAAAAGCGAAAGCATAGAGATGATGTATAAGATCAACGCGGCAAAAACAGAAATGGTAATGATAACACTTGCCTTGCCTGTCAGTACTGCTACAATTCCAATAATCATGTTTCCTAAGAGAGCAACATAAGGAGTCTGAAATTTCGGATGAATTTTTCCGAATGACGATGAGATGTAATTTACCCTGCCTAATTCAAAAGTTGCCCTACCTGCAGCGAGAATTAATCCATGAAAGGATGCAATCATTCCAAGAATACCTAGTGCCACCACCGCGTGGAATGCCAGACTTTGCTCCGATAAAATTCTTTTCAGAACCAGAGGCAATGGTGAATCAGAAACTGTACCGGAAGAATCAAATACGACTACTTCCCAACCACCAACACCAATTGAAAAGATGAATGTCAGTAAGAAAGCAGCCACCAAAGTTGTCATAGATGACCCAAATCCACGCACCAGTTCTCGTTGAGGATTTATAGTTTCTTCTGCCAGATTGCCAATGCCTTCTATTCCAAGAAAGCACCAAATAGCAAACGGAATAGCTGCGAAACTTCCAATCCATCCGTTAGGGTATGCATTGTGCGTCAGGTTGGTGAACTTAAAATGTGGAGCAGCAACGAAAGCAAATAAGAGCAATCCAGCCAATGCTATGAAGGTGACGATTAACTCAAACGATGCAGCCGCTTTTACTCCGTATATATTGAGTGCAGTAAAAACCAAGTAGCAACTGATTGCAAAGACAACTATTGGAATTTGAGGCACGAGCAAGTTGAAATAAGTGCCAATGGCAATAGCAATTGCAGGTGGTGCAAAAATAAATTCTACCGCTTGCGCGATGCCAACAATAAACCCAACATTCTTGCCCAACGCACGGTTGGCATAATCGAATGCCCCACCGGCCTTTGGAATGGCGCATGCCAGTTCTGCATAGCTAAGACTAAACGTTACATACATGATGATGATAAAGAAGGTGGCGATTGCCATTCCTAATGTTCCACCCTCCTGCAAGCCAAGGTTCCAGCCAAAGTACATTCCGGAGATTACATAGCCTACGCCAAGTCCCCAAAGCATGATAGGAGTAAGGGACTTTTTTAGTTGGGACATGGCCAAAGAGTTAATCTTTTACAAGATATATAAAATAGTGCTGTAGAATAAGTTGGTTTTCACAACTTGAAACTCTAAACTTTTAACTTTATACTTTAAACTTCTCCATGACAAACTCAAGCGTAACATTTAAACATTCCATACCTGTATTACCTACCGATATTGACGAATTGGGTCATGCGAATAATGTGGTCTACTTGCGTTGGGTGCAAGAAGTAGCTGAGGCACATTGGAATGCGAAGGCTTCAGCGGAATTGCGTGGTAAATATTCGTGGGTTGTGTTGCGCAATGAAATTGATTACCTAAGTCCTGTAGTCTTGAATGATAAGTTGATAGGTACGACTTGGGTCGACTTACCAGATGGCGCTCGCTCAACGCGACATGTTGAGATTTTCAATCAAACTTCTAATAAGCTTTCTGCGCGCGCAAAGACAACGTGGTGCTTGTTGTCGGCATCAACAATGAAACCGAAGAGAATTGAAAAAGATATTACAGATGTTTTTTGTTAAGATACTCGCTCTTCTTAGAAATACTGAATCAATACTTCAAAACATCATTCAGCGTTTTTACCGCACGCCCAAGTTCGTCAGCCTCAATATCACCTAATTTTCTTACCAATCGGTCTTTCGATACAGACCTTATATGAAAAACCAACATCTCAGATTCGCTTTGCAACCCATTTATTTGGGTTGGCTTTAGAACGGGGTTGCCCTTATATTTTTTGATCTTGGTTGTCAGTGGAACTACAATGACAATTGGGAGATGCTGATTTAAAAGATTGCCACTTAACACAACCACTGGCCGTAAACCAGCCTGCTCACTTCCCTTTGTTGGATTTAAGTCTGCGTACCAAATCTCGCCCTGCTTCATTTTTCCAACTGCCTGAAATAATCTTCCATTCCTTCTTCGGCCACAAGGAGGATATCCTTATCCTCTGAAGCTTGCTTGTAAGATTTTATATATTCTGCTTTTTCCAGATGTTGTAGGTAAAGCCGAAGTGCCGTCTCTATCAGTTTATTTTTTGGTAGAGACAGGGCATTGGCCTTCTCAGTCAGTTGCTGAAGCAGGCTATCGGGGAGTGTGCTTGTAAATGTTGCCATTTTATACGTATGATTTACAAATATAAAATATATTTTTAAATAATTTAAGTTATTCAAAAAAAGCTCGAATTACTCAAAATTTAGGCTGCCGGTATGAAAAATCGACTGTCTTGTCCTTTTCGGAAAAAGAAATGGCGGTCAAGTTGGCCGCCATTTCTTAATGATTAATTCTTGATTTAAGAGCTATGCCAACTCTCTCAAATCCACAGGCACAACCCTTGAAATTCCCTTCTCAATCATGGTAATACCATAGATAACATCGGTGGTGGTCATCGTGCGCTTGTTATGTGTAACAATTACAAACTGACTTTCGGTGCTAAAGCTGCGGATGATGGTGTTGAATTTATCGATGTTGGCATCATCCAATGGAGCGTCTACCTCATCGAAAATACAGAATGGTGCTGGCTTTAATAAATACATGGAGAAGAGAAGTGCAGTTGCCGTCAATGTTTTCTCTCCACCAGAAAGCTGGTTAATGGTTAAAGGTCGCTTGCCTTTTGGTTTGGCGATGATATCGATTTCAGAATCCAGGGGCTTGGAGGGATCTACTAATTTCAGATCGCAATCATCGCCTTCGTTAAAGAGTGACCGAAACACTTTTATAAAATGCTCTTTGATTTGATTGAAGGCAAGCATAAATGTTTCGCTTGCCACAGCTTCAATTTCACTGATAGTAGTGAAAAGGGATTCTTTAGCTTTTAGCAAGTCATCTTTTTGAACATTGATGAAATCGTTTCGTTCCTTGATTTCATTATACGCTTCCATCGCCATGGGATTAATAGGCCCGATGTTATCAAGCTTCTCACGTATTTTAGTTACATCACCTCTAAGTTTTTCTTCATCAAGTTTGGATAATGCCTCTGCCTCTTCCGGTGTTGCATTCTCTACAACCGAATCAAGATCAATATTGAACTCAACGGATAATCTCTCTTTAACTGAATTGAGTTGAAGCTTACTTTCATTCAATTGATTTTGCAACTCCATCAACATTGTGTCTATGTTCTGACGCTGATGTGAAATTTCCCTCAGGTCTTTTTCAAACTGATCGATCTCTCCTCTGCCTGAGTAATATTCTTTCTCTGCTTCGGTTAACCCTTTCTCCATTTCTTCTTTTTGGGAATATAGGCTAATCAAATCCTCATCGCTATGCTGTGTTGTTTCAATGATGAGTTTAACTTCTTCGTCACTTTTCTTTAACTCTTCAGCATTGACTTCTATACGAAGTCCGCTCTGTTCCATGGATTCTTGTTTGAAACGGATCTCTTGTTCAATACTTTTTACGCGGTTCTCTTGCTGATGGAAGAATATATTCTGTTCGTTGTAGTTAGCAGATTTCTGGCTTAGCAATTCGTTCTGAGCTGTGAGATCAGCAACAATTGCTTTCATTCTCTCCTCTTGCTCGCGCAACTCGTGTTGAGCAATTTGTGCCTGGGGTCTCATTTCATCCAACTCCTTCAATAAGCTGTCGATTTTTTCGAGAATATCTTCTCTTCTTAAATCGGCATGACTAAGCATGTGCGAAAACTGTTCTTGCTTGGTTTTAACAGAGATGAATTCATCATTGACAAGTTTGATGGAATTCTGAGCTTCTTCAATTTGTTGTTTCAATGTGTTGTTGCGCAAGCGCTCCAATTCACGCTGACGATCAACCAGACTAAAACGAACATCGTCCACTTTCTTACTAAGGTCTTTGATCTCTTTTTCAAGCTTCTCCAGATTCTTGGCTCTACCTATTTTCTTTCCTTCAAACAAACCAACAGAACCACCCGATAAGCTGAATTTGCGTTTGGTGACTTTACCGCTCTTCGTGATGAATGTGTTGTTGTCCTCAGCTGGAATATTTTTTACATCTCCTTCATAGAAATATACTTTGTCGAGTATGAACGACATTAACTTTGTATACTTCGGATCGAACTCAATTATCTGTGTTGCTGGAAATGAATTTTGCGGATACATCTCCACAGGAGATGAACTGAACTTTTCGAAAGCATCTAAGATGAAGAAGTTTGCTTTTCCTTTACTGGCGTCACTTAATATATTGATGGCTTCATAGGCTTCTGCTTCGTGATCGACAATATAATAGTTGAGATACGGCTCAAGATAGTTTTCAATAGCAACTCTATACTCTTCGCTGGTGGAAAGAATATCAGATAGGAGAGGAGCGTTCTTTGTCCAGCCTACATTCTTCTTTAAGAATTTAATGGCTTCCGGAAAGCCTTCGAGGTTTTCAACCAGTGACTTTGTTAATTGATATTCATTTTGACGTGCATCTAGTTTACGACCAGTCTCTGTCATCTCCTCGCGAATCATCTCAATGGTTTTCTCCAATGAACTGATCCGAGCGATCACGTCTTCTTCTTCGCGTTTTAGTTTATCGAGATAAATTGTTTTTTGACCAACCTCTTCTTGTAAGACAACCAATTTCTTGTCGAACTCCTGAAGGCTCGCACTTTGCTGATTGGTATCTGTTGCTGTTCGTTCTAATTCTTGCTTGAAAGAAGAGACCTGAATTTCCCGAATCTCAACTCCTTTATTCACTTCAAATGACTCCTCTTGCCGTGTGCGATGCATCTGGCGCAAGGCATCCGCTTCACCTTGCAGTGTGTAAGTGGTAGTCTTTTGAGTTTCGTAATCACTTTTCAGAGATTCGACCTTCGTTGTAATCTCGTTAAGTATTCCTTGAGCAAGTTCATGTTCACTTTCCAGACTTTGAATGCTGAATCGCGCACGTTCATTACTTTTTTTATCCTGATCGATTTGATCTTTTAAACTGTTGGCGCGGTCATTAAGTGAACGAAGACGTTCGTTTTTAATTTGCTTTTCGCTCTCGTTCAGTCGGATATTTGAAACGTGTTCATTGATTGCCTTCTGGCGCGATGAAAGAGTTTTTTCTTTCAGAATCAAATCATTTTTTGATTTTTCAATCAACGCTTCTTTTTCGGCAATATCGACAGTTAGCTTGGTCTTGCGATCGTTCTCTCCTTCAACCTGTTTGCTGATGGTGTTGAATTTTTCCTTTTGCTTATTCACAACAACCTTGGCCAGATTGATGCTTTTTTCTTTATAGTCTTCCTTGATTTTATAATACTGCTCTGTTTGCTTTGCCTGTTTCTCCAGGCTCTTCATGTTCTTCTCAATTTCAAACAGCAAATCCTCCACACGCTCTAAATCTGTGTCGGTATCTTCAAGTTTTTTAAGTGTCTCTTTTTTCCTCTTCTTAAATTTCGAGATACCTGCTGCTTCTTCGAACAACATCCTTCGCGAGTTATCTCGATCGTTCAACAGGTCATCCACCATGCCCAACTCAATAATGGCATAGCTGTTCGAAGCCACACCCGTGTCCAGGAATAGATTGGTAATATCTTTTAAACGGCAGGCAACCCCGTTTAATAAATACTCACTCTCACCAGAACGGTAAAGTCTCCTTGTAATCGTGATCTGGGAATACTCAGTTGGCAGAATGTTTTTGGTATTGTTAATGGTAAGCGATACCTCTGCCATTTGTTGCGCAGCACGTTGGCTAGTGCCATTGAAGATCACGTTCTCCATCTTCTCCGAGCGTAGGGCACTTGTTTTTTGCTCACCCAAAACCCAGCGGATAGAATCTACGACATTCGACTTTCCGCAGCCGTTTGGCCCTACAATTCCAGTAATGCCTTCGTCAAAATTGATGACTATTTTGTCCGCAAAACTCTTAAAACCTTTGATCTCCAGCTTCGATAATTGCATGAATGTAAGTGGTTGTTAAAAAAATAAGGAGGCAAAGATAACCGTAGGTTTGGCATTTGAAAAATTAGCCATTCTCAAACCATCAACAATTTATCCGGATATTTTTGCTCTACCTTTTTAGTAAGAAATCATTGTTTTTAGCCTGATAATTAGATTTTTTCTATATTTGACAGCTATGGACGAATTCAAAATCATATTCTGGATTATCGTAGGGTTGATTTACATCATATCTAAGACCCGAGGTAAGCAAAAAAAGCAAGCCGAATCACAGGATGAGAGAATGGAACCAACTCAGGATTCAAAACCAGTTTCTTTTGAAGATTTACTACGGGAGATACATCAAGCTAAGAATCCAAAAGTCGAGCCACCAGTTCAGCAAAGACCTGTTATACAGCAATCTGCACCTCAACGCCCCTCAAAACCTTACGATTATCAAGATTACGATGATGATATAGAGGAAGAGGAAAAGCGTGAAGTTGTGCAGCCTGACTATAAGTCAGACGACAAGATTTATGATGTTTACGAGGAAGCTAAAAAGCAAGCTTTTGTAAAGCCTTCCCTTGAAGAAACAATGAAGTTGGAAGACACCATTGTTCGTTTCGATCATTTTAAGGAATACAGACAAGAGAAAGTAGCAACTAAGGGAATGGGCTTTTTAAAGGAATTTAATGATCCGGAAGGTTTTAAGAAGGCATTTATAATGAGTGAGATATTGAAAACGAAGTTTTAGGAAACGACATTTTTTAATGTAAATATTACTTGGATGGGTTATGGTCTATTTTGGTTAGATCAATTTTTTGATACCCGCGATCTTTGGAAAAAGTTATTTAAGTTACATATCATTTTTTTAGAGGATTAAATACTATCTAATTCTTACAAAGGTTATGCACAGGCTTTCGTTCCTATTTTTTAGTCTACTATTAATAGTAAGCAATTCAGTCTTTTCTCAATGCAAAAATTCTATTGCCCTAAAGAAGGCGGTAAGTAAAAATGAGCTAACCAATAATGGAGTAATAGAGATTTCTGTGAATAGTTCTGAAGAGTATAAATACAATTTGAATATAGAAAAAGGATCGGGTCCTCAACAGGTTATAGAAAAAAACGGGAAGGGAAATGCCATTGTAAAGTTTGAAGGATTGGATGTCAGTTTATCATATCTCGTTCAATTTGAATTCCTTGGGGAGGAAAAAAAGCATTGCAGAGTGCTGCAATTGTCGCAAATAGTAATTGAAAAGGAGTGATATGAAGAGGATACTACTTACTTCATTCTTCATTGCCTCACTTTTAGGATTTTCTACTAAAGTTTCTGCTCAATGTACGGGCATCCTAATCACGGGCTTTGGTGTTACAAGTGTTTCTGATGTTACCTGCTTTGGTGGCAGTGATGGCCAGATACAGGTAACGCTTGTTGGTGGCCAGGCTCCTTTTACCTATTCGCTGGTTATTGCAACTGGTAGTGGCGATATTCCTATTGCTAGTATAGCTAACACCAATAGTCAGGTTGTTACCTTTACGGGTCTGATTGCTAATGCACCAGTTGGCGGCACCTATAAAGTATCTTTGGTTACCTCAAATGGAGGTACACCATTAGTTACTTGTAAAAATCGGGTTATTTCATCTATCGATGTTGATGAACCTACGGCACTCACAGCTTCAGTTGCTTCAATTACCTCTTCTTGCGCACCAAACACAGGAGCGATTTCCTTAAATGTTGCTGGCGGAACACCAGGTTATACCTATACCTGGAGTGGTCCAACTGCTATTGCTAATAATGTAGAAGATCCGACTGGGCTAGCCGGTGGCACATATTCCGTATCAGTACGCGATGCAAACTATAATGCTGGCAATCCTGGATTCTGTGAGGTGGTGATAAATAACTTGATTATAGTCGATCCTGCCTCGATATCTTTGACCAGTACAAATACAAGCACATGCATTAGCGTAGGT
>JAYVBN010000044.1:0-3033 GCA_043750455.1 Bacteroidia bacterium
TCCAAATTTTTGGCCTAATACACCTGACATTTTACCATATCACCTTCAAAACCAATCTGAAAATATTTTCATTTTAAGATATGCGCTTGCAGCAACTCTTTCCTCCAGTTGTGGAATATATGGTCCAGCTTATGAGTTTATTGAAAACACGCCCATAGAAGGCCGTGAGGAATATTTCAACTCTGAAAAATTTGAAGTGCGTCACTATGATTGGAAGAAGACCAACCGCATGACCGACATCATCTCCATTCTTAACAAGACTAGAAATGATAATAAAGCATTACAAAGTACATGGAACTTTCAGCTTTGTTCAATTGAGAATCCCCAATTGATTGCTTATCTCAAAGCAACAGATGATCTCAAAAATATCTTTTTAGTAATTGTTACGCTTGATCCACAAGGAAATCAATCGGGCTACGTGCAGCTTCCAAAGGAGAAGTTGAAACTTTCCGATAAAATTAATGTGAAACTCCATGATGTGGTAACAGATGAACGTTACACATGGACACAAGAGTGGAATTTTGTGGAAATCAATCCTCACAAAATGCCATTTCATTTATTTAAACTTGAAATACACGAGTCGAACATGTAATTATGGTGAACGGAAAAAACGACCCGCTTTGGTTTAAGGATGCGATCATATACGAACTTAGTGTTCGGGCATTCTATGATAGCAACGGAGATGGCATTGGCGACTTTCAAGGCCTCATCCAAAAGCTGGACTACCTGGAAGATCTCGGTGTAAATACACTTTGGTTGTTACCTTTTTATCCATCGCCATTAAAAGATGATGGGTTCGATGTCACCGACTATTGTGATATTCATCCTGACTATGGAACGCTGGCGGACTTTAAGCAATTTTTAAAGGAAGCACACAATCGAGGGATCAGAATAATCACAGAGCTAATTCTTAATCATACTTCAGATCAACATCCCTGGTTTCAAAAATCACGGAAGGCTCGTACTGGTTCGCGCTTTAAAGATTTTTATGTGTGGAACAATACGCAAGAAAAATACAAGGAAGCCAGGGTCATGTTCACCGATGAAGAGACTTCTAATTGGGCGTGGGATCAGGAAGCAAAGGCTTACTACTGGCATAGATTCTACCGTCATCAGCCCGAATTAAATTTTGAAAGCTCGGATGTGCAGTTGGAGATCATTAAGGTTGTCGATTTTTGGATGAAACTTGGCGTAGATGGTTTCCGACTTCCATCAATTCCATTTCTATTCGAAGAGGAGGGCACCAGTTGTGAGAACCTTCCGCAGACTCACGCTTTTTTAAAAAAATTAAGAGCACATATTGACAAATATTATAAAGAGAGGATACTAATTGCTGAGGCCAACTTATGGCCAGAAGATGCTGCCACTTACTTTGGCGATGGTCAGGAGTGTCACATGAACTTTAATTATCCGCTTATGCCAAGATTGTTTCTTGGCCTAAGGACCGAAGACAGTTATCCAATCATTGACATCATTGAACAAACTCCACAAACTCCGCCCAACAGTCAGTGGGCCATATTTCTTCGAAACCACGATGAGATAGGACTGGAGATGGTGACAGAAGAAGAAAAGGATTATTTATTCAAAGCCTACGCAACTGATCCAGACACAAAGCATAATCTGGGAATCAGAAGGCGACTTGCTCCGTTGCTCAACAACGACAGAAGGAAAATTGAATTGCTGTACACCATACTCTTCTCGTTGCCAGGCACACCTGTTTTATATTATGGCGATGAAATAGGAATGGGTGATAACATTTATCTGGGTGATCGGTTTGGTGTGCGTACCCCCATGCATTGGAACATGAACCTGAACGCTGGCTTCTCCGTTGCCAATCCGCAGAAACTTTATTTACCCATCATAACTGATCCGGTCTACCGATATGAATCGGTAAACGTTGCTACTCATGAAGAGAACCCATCGTCACTGATGTGGTGGATCAAGAATGTGTTGGCCATGCGCAAGCGATTGAATGTATTTGGAAGAGGCGACATGAAGTTTATAGAAAGTACAAATTCAAAAGTTCTTTCATTTGTGCGTAGCTACGATAAGCAGCGTATTATTGTAGTGGCTAATCTTTCGCAGTTTTCACAGGCCACAACGCTAGACCTTTCCGGATTTAAAGATTGCGATATAACCGAAGTGTTTAGCCAAAATCGATTCAAGAGTGTTGAGGGAAATGAATACTCAATCACAATAGGACCTTATGGATATTTCTGGTTTCAGGCCGATGTCTCAGAGAAGGCGGAGCAAAGCTCTGGAGCCAGTGAGCTACATACACTGAAGACAGATTCATCTTGGGAAAAAATATTCAACAACTACAATGAGATCAGGGTATTTGAAAGAAAGATACTCCAGCCCTTCATGCGCAAGTGCCGATGGTTTGGTGGCAAAGCGAGAACGGTAAGCAAAATCAGTATTCATAAGTTTATTCCGCTAAAGGTGGAAGGCACCACTCACTTTCTTACCATACTGGAAGTTCACTATGTTCAACGCCTTCCAGAATTGTATTTCCTCCCCATGGTGTTTGTTCCAGCTGATACAGACTTTGATCGAGTAGAATATATTGCTCAAAGTGTGATCTGTCGCGCAGAGATACAGGATAAGGCTGGATTTATAATTGACAGTAGCTATGATAAATCCTTCCGCGATTTTCTATTTGCAGGAATGAGTAGGAATATAAATGTAAAAGACAAGGACGGAGTTCTTGAATTTAATTCTGGTGTCTATACAAAACTAAACACCGATCAGATTGATTCAAAAATTCTAAAGGCAGATCAGAGTAACACGGCAATCATTTACAATGATCAGTATTTCTTTAAGTTTTACCGCAAGCTCGAGAATGAAATTAACCCTGATCTGGAAATTGTTCGATTCTTATCTGAGAACACCAGCTTTCGTAATTCGCCCAAATTTGCCGGCAGCATTGAATACAAGGACAAAGAAGGTAAAGTTATTGTGTTTGGATTATTGCAGGAGAAAATAGAAAACCAGGGTGATGCCTGGAACATGACGATAGATTCAGTGGGTAGG
>JAYVBN010000045.1:0-2510 GCA_043750455.1 Bacteroidia bacterium
CAACCACTTCTCTATCAAGTTGCCACCTCTGGTCTTGAAACTAATTCTATCGTAGCGCCATTCCGAAAATTTTTTAGTAAGCAAAATGACTTTTATTTCCGCCTTGCAGAGGTATTAAAGGTAAAGCCTGAGGAAAATTATATTGAGACTTCAATTGGCGGAGTAAAATATGATTACCTGATTATCGCAACAGGTGCGGTTACAAATTTTTATGGCATGGCCGGAGTTCAGAAATATTCTTCGTCCATGAAGAATATTGTGGATGCTACAAAACTTCGCAATAAAATTATCCGTCAACTTGAGTATGCGCTACTCACAGAAGATCAAGAGATGATGAACAGTCTCATGGATTTCGTAATTGTTGGAGGTGGACCGACTGGCGTGGAATTGGCGGGCGCTTTAACAGAACTGAAAAAGAATGTCTTTCCAAAAGATTATAAGGAACTTGACATGCGTGAGATGGACATCCATATCGTTGAAGCATCTCCGCGTTTGCTTAATGGTATGTCGAAACAGGCAGGTGATAAAGCGTTAGAGTTTTTAACAAAGATGGGGGTGAAAGTTCATCTAAACACTGCTGTTAAAACATATGACGGTTACGAAATTCTATTGAGCACTGGCGAAAAGCTTATATCTCGATCGCTGATTTGGGCAGCTGGTGTAAAGGGTAATCCAATCTCAGGATTTGGCTCGGAAATTATAACCAAAGGTAGCCGGCTTGAAGTTGATGAATACAATAGGGTGAAAGGGCACGAAAACATTTTCGCCATTGGTGATGTTGCTATAATGGCAGGGGATGAAAAATTTCCGAAAGGTCACCCAATGATGGCACCACCCGCTCAGCAACAAGGAAGACGATTAGCGAAAAACATAAGAAACTTAATTCTAAAAAAAGAATTAAAACCCTTTCGTTACTTTGATAAAGGTTCCATGGCAACCATTGGACGAAACAAAGCGGTGGTGGACATAAAAGGTATCCGGTTTCAGGGAGTGTTTGCCTGGTATGTATGGATGTTCGTTCATTTGATGTCTATTGTTGGGTTTAAAAATAAAGTATTTACGTTCTTCAGTTGGATGTTTAGCTACTTTTCATACGATAGAAGTAATCGATTGATCATCGGCCGCAACGAAGAAAAAATTATTGAAGAAGAAACAAAAGTAGAAGTGCTAGTATAAATGCGTAAAAAAGATTCAATAGGCTTTAGCCACTAAAGATTAGCGAGTTTCAAATGGAATCATCTACCAAACACAAAATATCGGCAGCAGGCGTTTTAGTCTCGCTAGGGATTATTTATGGCGACATCGGAACCTCACCCATCTATACCCTTCGATTCATTGTAGGCGATCGTATGGTAACAGAAGGCCTTATTTTAGGAGGATTATCCCTGGTATTTTGGACACTCACCATTATTACATCACTCAAATATATTTACCTCGCACTTAGTGCGGATAACAAAGGGGAAGGTGGAATCTTTGCATTATATGCACTGGTAAGAAGATACAAGGCATCATGGGTTATTTTTCCTGCCATGATTGGATGTTGTACCCTCATTGCGGATGGGTTTATTACACCAGCCATCAGTGTAACCTCTGCTGTAGAAGGGTTCAAAACCCTCATGCCTGATATCACCACACAAACTATCATCACTATAGTGGTCATCATTTTGGTGGTACTGTTTATGTTTCAACAGTTTGGTAGCAGCGTGGTTGGCAAGACTTTCGGGCCCGTCATGATGGTCTGGTTTATTTTTATCGGAACTATCGGAGCGTATCATTTATCAGCCAATTTTGGAATATTAAAGGCGATAAACCCGATCTATGGAATTGACCTGTTGATTAAATACCCGGGAGGTTTTTGGATTTTAGGAGCCATCTTTTTATGTACTACAGGTGCCGAAGCAATGTATTCCGATCTTGGCCATTGCGGAAAATCTAATATCAGACTTGGATGGGGCTTTGTTAAGGTTAGTCTCTTACTCAGTTACTTTGGGCAAGGCGCATGGTTGCTATCAAACTTTGAAGGAAAATCACTTGGGGAAACGATTCCATTTTTTTCTATGATGCCCGACTGGTTGTTGGTATTTGGGGTAATCATAGCAACTATGGCAACTGTAATTGCAAGCCAGGCATTAATATCAGGCACATTTACGTTGGTAAACGAAGCGATGAAATTAAAACTTTGGCCGGCAACCCGTGTGCGTTACCCAAGCCAGGTGAAGGGCCAAATATATATACCTGCTATCAATTGGATATTAATGTTTGGCTGCATTTTAGTAGTTCTTTATTTCAAAGAGGCCGATGCCATGCAAAGTGCTTATGGATTAGCTATTACCTTTGATATGCTGATGACCACTTCATTGTTGGTCTACTATTTTTCTACAGCGAAAAAATCTACGGTTCGAACTTTAGTGCTGGCAATTGTATTCTTTACTATAGAGGGAGCCTTCCTTATTTCCAACCTAAGCAAATTCACTCACGGGGGCTGGTTTTCCTTTACAATCGCCTTCGGC
>JAYVBN010000046.1:0-4045 GCA_043750455.1 Bacteroidia bacterium
CATGCCGTTGACAATTTCGCTTCGCTAAGAGAAGCCGGTGGCGATACGATGGATATTGGAATAGATTTCCACGGGGCAATCCCACCTCAAACATCAAAAATTTTAATCCGTCAACTAGAACAGTTCCAACCAATGTTCATTGAAGAACCATGTCAGCCCCAAAATGTGGATGTCTTAGTTGATATCGCCAAGAGCACTTTTTTACCAATTGCAACCGGTGAACGCATTTTTACAAAATGGGGCTTTCGCGAAATTCTTGAGAAAGGAGCCGCTACTATTCTTCAGCCAGATCTTTGCCATGCAGGAGGCATTACAGAAGGAAAAATAATTGCAGGCATGGCCGAAGCCTATTATGCGGTTATTGCTCCACATAATCCAATGGGTCCTATTTCACTAGCCTCGGGCTTGCAGTTAGCAGCGAGTATCCCGAATTTTCTTGTTCAGGAACAAGTTTCGTTAGGCGAAGGATACTTAAAGGAACCTTTCAAACTCGAGAAAGATGGAACGGTGTTGGTTCCAACTGGCCCAGGTCTTGGAGTTGAACTTGATGAGAATAAGTTGGCTGATAAAATAGGACACGATTGGAAAAATCCAGAAACCTATGATGCAAGTGATGGCTCAGTTGTAGATTGGTAAAAAGATCCAAACTATTTCTGCACCTTGTAAGGTAGTTTGAAATATATGCCTTATGACAAAATTATTTGTCGGTAACTACCGCTGGTTTGTAGTAAGCCTATTATTTGTTGCCACTACCATCAACTACCTGGATCGCCAACTGATTGGTTTACTCAAACCAATACTCGAAAAGGAATTTGCTTGGACAGAAACTGATTTTGCTCACATTGTGATGGCCTTCACAGCGGCTTATGCTATCGGCTTGATGGTATCAGGAGGTGTCATTGATCGCATTGGTACCAAACTGGGATATGCTGTAGCTATCACTGTTTGGAGCATTGCTGGCATGGGGCATGCAATAGTAAAAAGTGTCACTGGTTTTTCCTTTGTTCGGGTTATGCTTGGATTTGGAGAGGCTGCAAACTTCCCTGCTGCCGCCAAGGCTGTTGCTGAATGGTTTCCAAGGAAAGAACGCGCGGTGGCAACCGGCATTTTTAATGCAGGCCCAAGTGTTGGTGTAGTTCTCTCTTTACTTATCGTACCCATTATTCTTCAATATTTTGGATGGAGAGAAGTATTTTGGATAACCGGAGGTTTAGGTTTTGTATGGCTGGCCTTCTGGTGGTTTTTTTATGAAACACCACTGAGGCAAAAACGATTGTCAGCAGCAGAGTTGGAATTGATCACCAGTGATCAGAACCAATCCAAATCATCTACGAATGGCAAGATTAAATGGCAGAAGCTATTTACATTCTCACAAACATGGGCTTTGATTGCTGGCAAAGGTTTAATTGATCCTATTTTCTGGTTCTTTTTGTTCTGGCTTCCCTCCTATTTCTCTTCAACTTTCAGTCTAGATTTGAAAAAGCCCAGTTTGCAATTGATGATCATCTATCTAGCAGCAACAGTAGGAAGTATTGGGGGCGGATATTTATCATCATGGATGATACGTAAAGGATGGCCCATACTAAAAGCTCGAAAAACATCTCTCCTAATCTTTGCGTGCCTGGAACTTTCCATTCTGTTTACTCAGTTTGCCTCAAATGAGTGGGTCGCTGTAGTCCTGATCAGTTTGGCGATTGCCGTTCATCAGGCTTGGGCCACTAATGTTTTCACCATGGCCTCAGATATGTTTCCAGTAGAGGCAGTGAGTTCGGTTGTGGGTATTGCAGGAACGGCTGGCTCAATCGGAGGAATCCTTTTCCCAATACTCATCGGATATTTGCTCGACACCTATAAAGCTCTTGGCAATATCACAGTTGGATATAATATTTTGTTTACCCTTTGCAGTGTGGCCTATTTAGTGTCATTGGCCATCATTCACTTTCTTACCCGTAAATCTGAACGGTTGAGGTTGGAGCAAATTCAGTAGTTGAAGAAGGAATGAGTAATTTTGCTCCTAAGAAGGTCCTTTTCTTTGAATGTTGGTTTCACAAAAGTTGAATCCGAAGAATTGAAATTTTAGAGCTTAAATGCTTGCCTTGCCACAAGTTTCCATTCTCCCTTTTCTTTATTCCAGACTAACAATACACCAAGGTTCACAGCGCCAACAACACCAGCGTTAAAAGTTTCGCCTTTTAGTTTGTGACGAACTAGTGCAATATTCTTTCCGGTTAGCACAATTGATTGTTCGCTCGTTACAATAGATTTAAAATCAGATTTGCCAGATACAAGAGCCTCCATAAATTCGGTTTGATTTTCCATCAACCCACTGGAATGTCCATAAGATAAATCCGTTGAGGTTACACTTTTCAAACCTTCCAAAGTAGGGTCGATCATGGCTAGTCGTAACTTTTCAACAACCATCTCCACCTCTTTTTCTGGTTGAGAAAATGAGAAATTATAGGACAGTACTAATAAGAATAGAATGACTTTCATAATAAATAATTTATGTAAGTGAATTAATGTTTGTATTCGTAGTTAATTTAACACTTTACTTGCGATTCACAAAAAAATGAATTCTGCCATGCGCAAAACCGTTAAAATCATTGCAACAATCTAATGATATCCCGAAATTTAAGTTCCAATGATAATTAACTTCACTACAGTCATTCTAAAATTTGATAAGCAAGGAGAGAAAACCGGTTGGACGTATATTGAAGTACCCGAAGACATCGCCCAACAACTTAAGCCTGACAACAAGAAATCATTTCGGGTAAAAGGTAAGCTGGACAACTTCGCCATTAAAGCAGTGGCCTTATTGCCAATGGGTGCTGGCAATTTTATCATGCCTATTAATGGCGCCATGCGAAAAGCAATAGGTAAGAGACATGGAGCACAATTAAAAGTAGAACTGGAGGCAGACAACAAACCCTTGAAATTATCGGAAGACTTTATGACCTGTTTGGCCGATGAACCAAAGGCGCTCGTCACTTTCAATAAAATACCAAAATCAGTCCAAAACTATTTTAGCAAATGGATTGAAAGTGCCAAGACAGAACCAACAAAAGCCAAGCGCATAGCTCGTGCTGTTAATGCATTGGCCAGGAGTCAAACCTTTCAAGAGATGATCCGGGAATTTCAAAGGAAAGAGTGAGAATGAACATCTGCAAAAGGAGAATACGGTTGACCTGGCCTAGTCAACATATTTCACCATCATCTTCTTAATTCTGTCTTCCAGTTTCTCTGAACTTAGTTTTTCGCGCGTGCGGTCGACCATGATGGGAAAGGCAAACGGTGTTGGCCGTTCTGGTTCTTTGATAATAATTTTTTGTTTTGAAATTCTATCCAATGCATAGCGCAAGCGTGCTTCCTCCAGTTGAAAATCCATTACCTCTTCAAAAGCCTGAAGCAATAATAAATTATGCGATTCGTATTCGTGAAATACATTAAAGAACAATTGAGAAGAAGATTGTATGTGCTTGTCTTTGATCTTCGATCCAGGAAAGCCTTTGAACACTAAGCCAGAAATAGCTGCAATGTCCCTAAATTTTCTGCGAGCCATTTCAGTCGCATTAATACTTGCCTGAATATCTTTCAATAAATTTTCAGAACTTAATATATCCGTTTCGATCGCTTCGTAAATAGGAATCTCTATATCCGAAAGCAATTCAAAACCATAGTCATTCATGGCAATTGAAAATGTAATCGGTTGAATTTGGGAAAGTCGATAAGCAACTAATGCCGCCATACCTTCGTGAACAAACCTTCCTTCAAAGGGATACATCAATACATGAAATCCATCTTTTGTTTGAAAATATTCAATCAGGAATTCATTTTTCGATGGCAAATGGGAAAGCGATTTTTGTAAATCCATTAACGGGCGAATGAATTTCATTTCCTCATCCTTGTCCTGATCGTTGGCAGCCTCATCAATTTTTAGCCGAACCATTTCACTCAGCTGCGAAGACAATGGCATCCTTCCTCCCTGCCAGGACGGTACTTTACCCGACTTTCGCGAAGTTTTTCGCACCTGCACTTCCATTTCCTT
>JAYVBN010000047.1:0-3112 GCA_043750455.1 Bacteroidia bacterium
TCCCGTAAGGGTAAACGAGTTATGATGTGTTATACACTAAGGATAGTTGGGCAATGAGCCGAATACCATGCAAGACGAATTGATCATACGGCATTTAACTGGCGAGGCTTCTGCAGAAGAGGAGAAGCAGTTGCAGTTGTGGAGGGCACAACTTCCTGAGAAGGGAAAGTATTATGATGACCTAAAAAAAGTGTTTGAGCTGAGTACAAATCACCTGACCCAAACGAAACATGAGATGGATGTCAATGTGAATCAGGAATGGGAAAGATTTGTAAGTACAATTGAAAAGAAAGAAGCACCCGTACGGACACTTGTTTCAGAAAATCAAACGAGACCATGGTTGCGAATAGCAGCGACTCTTCTATTGATTGTAGCATCAGGATTTGTGATCAATTATTTTGTATTCAGAAACACGGATGTAAAATTTCAAACAAGTGATATTACCCAATCTGTTATTTTGCCTGATGGATCGACAATTATTTTAAATAAGCACTCTGAATTATCTTATGCCTCATCATTTGGAGAAACGAATAGAGTTGTGACATTAAAGGGCGAGGCCTTTTTTGAAATTGAACGAGACACTCAAAAACCATTTGTTATCAACATAGGCAATGCGGAAGTTGAAGTGTTGGGAACCTCGTTTAATGTACAAGGTTATAATGATCGCAAAGAAATTGAGGTAACTGTACAAACTGGTTTAGTAAAATTTTCTGTGCTGGAAGTAAACAAAGAAGTAAAACTTGAGGCCGGACAAAAGGGAAGTTATTCCAAAGCGGATAAAGATTTAAAGAGCGATGCCAACACGGACATTAATTTTCTGGCCTGGAATACCCGCAAACTTGTTTTTACAGAAAATGATTTGCAGACTGTCATTGAAACGTTAAACCGAACGTATCAAGTCAATATTACACTGCCCGAGAGCATTCCAGCGTCATGTGTGGTAACGGTTACATTTGATCATCAATCCCTGGAATCTGTTTTGAATGTACTGAAGACTACACTTAACCTTGAGTATAGAATGAATGGCAATCAGGTTGAAATTTTAAGTGCCGGATGTTAATCTTTCCCAAACGACCAGGAGCCTTTTCTTTTTGTTTTCTTGCTTTCGCGATTCAATTCATTTGCCTGGATGTATTGGCACAGAAGAAATTGCCGGAGACAATCATTACTGTAAGCGCCAGTCAATTGTCACTTGCTGAACTTTTAGAAATCATTTCGCTGAAAAGTGGAATTCAATTCGCTTACAATCCTAAAAAAATTGATGTTGATAGGAAGATCGACTATTCGGCTATCAACAAAACACTTGCTTCTGTTTTAACAGACTTGTCTGAACAATTCGGGCTTAGCTATTCATTGGTAGAAGATCAGATTATTTTAAAGCCTGAAAAAAAATCTGAGAAGACAATTCAAACTATTACACTAAGTGGGTTTGTCAAAGATGCCAATACCGGAGAAGCACTGATAGGCTCAACACTTTATCTCAAAGAACTTCAAACTGGTGTGGTGTGCAATGCATTTGGGTTTTATTCCATCACCATCCCGAAAGGAATATATACCATTGATTGCTCCTTTGTTGGTTATGAGCAATGGACAAAAAACATTACGCTCCATACTTCATTAACGCATGACATCGAGCTTGCAGAGGAGCCACCCCTGCTAAAAGAAATTATTATAGAAGCTTCCGCTGAAGACACGGGAAAAGAAATACAAGCAAGCTCACTTGAACTCAGGCCTAAAACGATTGAAGAACGACCAGCACTGTTTGGGGAAATGGACGTTGTGAAATCATTAGAGTCAGTGCCAGGAATAAAATTGCATTCGGAAGGATCTACTTTTTATTACGTGCGAGGGGGCAACCGAGACCAGAATATGATCCTTATGGACGATGCCCAGATTTATAACCCAAGTCATTTGCTGGGATTCTTTTCCACCATCATACCAGATGCAGTGAATGACATCACGCTTTACAAAGGCGATATGCCAGCATCACTTGGAGGCCGACTGTCTTCGGTGCTTGATGTTCGAACCAAAAAAGGGAATGATCAACACTTGCAAGTCTGGGGAAATGTTGGACTGATCTCTACCAAACTTGGCATTGAAGGTCCCATTAAAAAAGAGACGAGTTCGTATCTAGTGACTACACGGATATCCAGACTGAAATGGATTGCCCAGTTGGGGAATAATAATAATGATATTACCAAATTCAACTTTTATGATTTTACGGGTAAGGTTAATTTTAAACTTAATCCAAAGAATAAAATTTTCTTTTCGTTATACACCGGAGCCGATAATTATTTCAACACATTCAACGCCATTGCCTGGACGAATACGGCAGGTACTTTTCGGTGGAATCACCTGGTAACAGATCGAATGTTTGTTAACACCACCTTAGCTGCGAGTAGTTACGATTACTTTTTATACAAAGAAGTGGCCACCAATACGCGATGGAATTCGCACATATCTAACATTAATTTAAAAACAGATTTCACGTACTTCATCAAACCTCAAAATGAATTTACGTTTGGGACGGGTATCAATGGGTATAGTTTTAATCCGGGTAATCTTCAGTCAAACCTTCCAATTCCTTCCAGCATCCAGCCTCTTTCCGTACGGAATTCTGTCGAGTTTGTTTTATATGGTAACCACGAGGTTAGGCTTACCAGTCACTGGGGATTGAATTACGGGTTGCGACTTTCATCGTGGACAAATACAGGTGAAGCATTTGAATTTGTTTATGATCAAAACAGAAACCCTATTGACACCCTTTACTTTGTGAAAGGTGAGAAATATAAAAAATATGTAAACGCTGAACCGCGAATGACTCTCACCTATTTGATAAATGAAAAGTCATCTTTTAAAACAAACCTTTCCCGAAACATTCAGAATGTCCATCTGATTTCTAACTCAATCAGTCCGTTTACCTCGCTTGAAGTTTGGTTACCCAGCAGTATCAATATAAAACCGCAGGCATCGAATCAGGTATCGTTTGGCTATTATCAAACACTGTCACATGCCGGCATCAATTTTTCTGCAGAAACATTCTACAAGAAGATGACCAATCAAATTGATTACGAGTCTCATGCCGAAACATTGCTTAATCCATTATTGGAAG
>JAYVBN010000048.1:0-31303 GCA_043750455.1 Bacteroidia bacterium
GTAAAAGTCAGCAATTTTATATCCGTTTTAACGCTTCCAATAAGATATAGTTTTAAAGGGGTTTTTGACGGGTAGGTTGGTTTACGGAAGCTTCACTACCTTTGATATAAATACGACTATTATGAAAAAGTTATTGTTGGTATTGGTTGCGCAAATCGCGGTTTGCGCTAACGCCCAAACAGTATCGTTTGGAAGTTTTAAAATAGCTGACCAGGAAATACTCTATCAAAAGGTTTTTTCACAAGATTCTGTCACAGCTGCGGCTATGGAAAAATATTACAAAACCCTGCCGTACGTATCCAATCTTGAATTGGGTGCAGATGGGGTTCAATTTGATGTAAACGACATCACGGTGGACTATAAGAAATTCGGGATCAGCCAGGTGGCAACGCCTCCCATCATGCAGTCGGGCAAATACAGCGGCAAAGTATCGATTGGTGTAAAGGATGGTAAGTATCGTATTACCATGAAATCCATTCAGCTGACGGGAGACATGGGCTACAAGAAAATTACTACAAAGGAAAACATGACCAACTACTGCACACGAAACAGTGCCACTATCCTTTCTCCTGACTGGTGCCGCCCCAACATGTTCGGACTATTAGACCAAGCCTTTACCGATAAACTTCAATTTATAAAGGGCGACAAGGAGGACTGGTAGTGCGCAAAAATCAATTAAGCTTCTACGGCTCTGCTTACTTTTCTGTACACAAATGAATGGTAGATATGTCGCCTGGCAAACCGATCCGGTGTATCTGAGTTTACTAACTTGGTATAGATATTTTTAGGAAGACCAAAATATTCATAGCTACTGCCATCGGCAAAGTTTACCTGCAGGGTTTGAGATTTGTACTGAAAGTCAATCATCTTTGAAGACGTAATTACTTCGGTGTACTGCTGCAACTGTTGCTCGTGTGTTTCGGGCGCTATACTTACCAACAGGTGATAAGCTTCAATAAATTCCTTGCTTTTTTCTTCCGCTTGTAATTTCGCTTCCTGATCATCCTGAAATTTATCGGGATGCCAATCCTTCATAAAATTCCTGTAAATGGCCTTTAATTCCTTTAGTTCGGTTGTTTTCTCAACCCCCAGGAGCTTTCTTGATTCTATTATTTTTTTCATGCGGGCGCAAAAATATACTTTTTGTGCCAATTGACATGAGGTAATTAAAATTGGAGTGTACGACAGTTTTGTAAGATGTTTTTTGTTTGCGGCATGGCGAGACGCCACCGGGCTATCCGTTCCAAGTCCGGCCAACACACCATCCCAACGCGCTTCGGGCTTTCCACTTCTATCCCTTGCCGGAAAACTGCCCATTTACAAAACTGTCGTACACTCTAAAATTGCCTCAGTGTAAACCTCACTCCATCTAATACTATCTTTTAAGACTGATAGCATCTTGCCCTCTCCAAATGGAGCTACCGTTAGGATACAAGTTTAAAGCTCCGGAGGAGCAACCTGTTTATAGAAAATATTATTTGATTCATTTTCTTGGCTCCAGAGGAGCCACCTAAAATTTTCAACAACATGACGAATAATTAAATTGACAACACCTCATTTTCCACCACTTCAGACAACAGGCGGCTCCTCTGGAGCCAGACTCTTTTAAAATTTCCTGTATTTCTATAAACAGGTTGCTCCTCTGGAGCATATCTGTTCGAAGATGTGTCCTAACGGTAGCTAAATGGAGAGGGGTAATTGAATTGTGCGACCCGCGAGATTTGGAGGGGGTCAGGTGAATATAATCGACTTCGATGACTATAACAATTTGTAACTTAATCAACCCTCTATTTTTTCAAACGCGGATCGTCTTGCTCCAGCAATATCAAATCATTCAACAACGAAAGACTTACGGAACCGGGTTTGCCATCGTTAATTATCGTGTTGTTGATTTGTACAATTGGGACAATCCGCTTTGTGGTGCTGGTGAGAAAAGCTTCTTTCGCCTGATACACATCATCTAATGTAATCGTGCCTTCTTTTGTTTTATATCGCGTTGACGCGAGCTTCAGAATATTTTTTCGCGTGATGCCCTGAAGAACCCGATCTTTTGCGGTGACCACAGTATCATCCTTTCTAACAATAAAAAAATTGCAACGCGGAAATTCTGATACCATGTTGTGTTGATGATACAGTACATCATAAGCCTCCTGTTCTTTTATTTTGTTGATGAGCCAGATGCCCATGGAGTAGTTGATCGTCTTAGCAGTTGGCAAGTCGCGCACATAATCGTGTGTTATAATTTTAACACCCTTTTCAATTTGCTCTTTGCCTGGCAAAGTAAGAGGATGTTGTGTTATGATCAGGTTAGGTGCCGCAGGCTGATAGCCATCTTCAGAATATCCTCCTGTGAGAATCATCTTTATACCTGACTCTGCGATATTATTTTTTTGGATGAGTTTATAGATGATTGATTTCAACTCTGTAGGCGTATGCGGCACAGTCAGGCGCATGACTTTAGCTGAGTTATAAAATCGTTCGAGGTAGTCGTCAAGAAAAAAAGGATGGCCATCTTGAATTTTGAAGAAATCAAAAATGCCATAGCCCCGCTGAATGGAAAGATCGCGTACGTGAAGGAATGCCTTTTCTGCAGGAACAATTTCGTTGTGTAAGTAGGTGAACATTCAATTAAAAAGTAAAATGATAACGCTTTCAAATGTCATCTTACCAGACGGAAGGCAGACAATATTTCAAATTTAAATTGAAAATGCGATTTGATGAAGCTTAAAATGTTACAGCCCACTCTTTACTAAAAAATCTAGCATTCTCCCCGCATATTCGTCACCGTACTCCGTTTTACGGAATACTCTCATCCCGCTTAAATGGTCGCCTTTGAATTCAACAATTGTAACATTATTGTTTTTACTAAATGCTCTTGCATCTTCTGTCATTGTTGTTTTGTCATTGTCGGCACAAAAAATCATTGTCGGTATGTTATTCTCCAATTTTTCAATTGTCTTTGTATTAGGTGGTAATAAAACTCTTTCGTCTTTATTAATTTTAATTCTGTCCACTACTTTCTGTGGGTTATGGTAAAATGCTTCTGCTATTAAGAAGTCAATCTTTTCCTTTCTTAGCAGACTTATATAAGTTCCCATCGACATTGAATAAAGCCCTATAGACTCATTCGGATACTTGTCTCGCGTTGATTTGATTACAGAATCCAGGTCTAAACCAAATTCATGATAAAAAAGGAAGTCTTTATTTATTTCGAAGTCAGAACTTTTTCCGAATCCTCTATAGTCAAATGATATAACCCTTATTCCTTTTTGGATCAATGCTTTTGCTTGCCAGATTAAATAGCTCATATTACCTGCATCTGTTCCGACCAAAATCATTGTTCTGTTGGAACTCACGGAGTGGGGCAGTCCGTATTCCCAAATATTAATTGTGTAATTGTCAGTTGTCTTTGCTTGGTATTGAAAATATTCTAGCCCTCGCATATCGGGAGTCCACTTGTAATCACGGTCTGGGTTAATAGCCTCTGAAACTGTACTCAATGCAACCAGAATAATCAAAAGTGTCTGTTTCATTATCCTATTTTATGTCCCATTTTTTTAAAAGCTGTGTTGTCTCGTTTGATTGTCATGACACAAGTTACACTCTTAAAAAAACGTTCTTCTTATACAGAAAGTACAGGAATGCCCACTTAACAAGTACATAACAAATCGCCATCACCACAAGATTAACCGGATCACCAACCCATTGACCCAACCATTGAAAGATGGCAGTTGTGGTGTATTTCAAGTTGATAAAACCATCGGACATATAGATCAGGATAGAGTTCATACCAATGATGCTAAAGAAAAAAGCCCACTTCTTAAAGCCCTTCACATCAATGATGTAATAGAAAATTGAAAGTAAAATAAAGCTCCATCCGCCTACGTGCAATACAAATGAACTTGACCACAGATTTTTATTGATCGGAAAAATCAGGTTCCATGCCTGCGCCACAACAAGACATACAATTCCGATGGCGAGTAACTGTAACGCTTTGCGTTCCATTGTCAGTGGACTGTTCTTTAATAAATTCCCTGCATATATTCCCAATAGACCTGTGCCAATGGCGGGAATAGTTGAGACCAAACCTTCTGGATCGTGAATCTCTAAATAAAGTTTGCCAGGAAGAATCAAATGATCTAGGTAAGAAGCAAAGTTTCCTTCCATCGTTAAGTCGCCCATCGGATAGCCGGGTGCTGAGTTGAACAACAGCAAAAACCAATAACCAATCAGCAAAGAACAAAACCAAATGATTTGTCCTCTTTGAGTAGTATATAAATAGATGATGTTGGCAAACATGTAGGCCAGGCCAATCCTACCCAGCACACTGGGGAAACGTATATCAGAAATTGGCCGAAGCTCCAGTCCATTGTTATAGATGATACCCAACAACACAAGCACAAGTCCTCGCCTGATCACGCGCAACAAAAGTTGTTGCTTGTCTTTTCCTTTCTCCAGCTCACGACCGATCGAATAGGGTGTAGCCACGCCTGCCATGAACAGGAACAACGGAAAAATTAAATCGTAAAAATGAAAGCCATTCCAATCGGGGTGAGTGAGTTGCATAGCAAAACCTTCCCAAAAATGTGAACCCGTTGTCTTCGCAAGTTGGTGAACAATTTCTTCGGCACCCATAATCCAAAACATGTCAAAGCCACGAAGGGCATCCAGGGAATAAAGGCGTTGGGTAGGAGTTATGGTGGTCATGTCAGTGGTGTCTGCGTTCCACAATTTAGTTTAATATTTTCTTTATTTTCATCTGATGTTACGCACTTCGTGATTTCTTTGTGTTTTTGAGTCTTCGTGGTTCAGTTTTAAAAATGCAAAATTGAACCACCAAGGCACGAAGCCACTAAGATTCACAAAGTTATAATCAGAGAATGTCCATTATGCGTAACATCAGTTACATCTTTGTAAGAGTCATTACTTTAAAATAATATGAGCGTACTAGTTAATTTTTGTAAAACATGGCAATCGGTTGTCACCAGCGCATTTCTTGCTTGTGTTATTTCCGTTAATGCACAAGATAAAAGTGCTGCCTTCAACGTGATCGCCTTTTACACAGCAAAACAAGATCAGGCTCACATCAGCTTTGTGCACCAGGCTAATCGGTGGTTTCCTAAAGCGGCTACCCACTACAATTTCAAGTACGATTCCACCAACGATTGGAATAATCTCAATGCAGAATTTCTCTCTCGTTATCAGGTAGTGTTATTTTTAGACACCCGACCAGAAGATGGTGCACAGCGCGAAGCTTTTCAAACGTATATGAAAAACGGTGGAGCGTGGATGGGATTTCATTTTGCAGGATTTGCATTGACGCCATCTGCTTATCCGCAGAATTGGGATTGGTATCACGAGCAATTTTTAGGATCTGGAGAATATAAGAGCAACACCTGGCACCCAACTTCGGCAGTGCTTCGTGTGGAGGACACCAAGCATCCTGTCACTCATAAGCTGCCCGAAATATTTAAGTCAGCACCGAATGAATGGTACCGATGGAAAAATGATTTGCGCACCAACCCGGATATTAAAATACTTTTATCGATCGACTCCACCAGTTTTCCATTGGGCACCGGGCCAAAACCGCACGAGATATGGCACGAAGGCTATTACCCTGTAGCGTGGACGAACATAAAGTATAACATGGTTTATGTGAACATGGGGCACAACGACATTGACTACGAAAACAAAACCAACAAGGAATTGTCATTCGCTTTTGAGAGTGAAAATCAGAATAAACTGATTATTGAAAGTCTTCTTTGGCTGGCAGATTCAACTAAACACAACGTAAAAAAGAAGTAAGGTTAACTGTCCTAATCCGGAAGTGGCTTTACCATAACATCTTTATAAAACACTTTGCTTTTAGGATCGTGACCTTGTAAGGCAAATGTGCCGCTGGAAAGTTTGCCACCTTCGGCAGGCTCGGTATATTCATTAATAATTTTGTCGTTGATCTTTACGGTGATCTTCCCTCCCTGCACAATGATGTGTTCAGTAAACCACTCATCGTCTTTAGCGGGAGCTTCTTTTACATCCTGTATAGCATAGATACTTCCTGTTTTGCGCCAATCGGTGTGTGTGTTGTTCACTTGTATTTCATATCCTTTCGCTGGCCATCCTTCTTCCTGATACGTGCTATGAATAAAAATACCAGAGTTGGAGCCTGGTGTTGTCATCACCTTTGTTTTAAATTCAAAATTCTTAAACTCATGATTGTTGACAGTGCCTTCATAAAACAGATGAGCGCGGTCACCAAAGGCCACGATCATTCCATCCAGTATGGTGAATGTGCCGGGGTGTTCGCTGGCTTTCCAGCCGGTAAGGGTTTTGCCATCAAATAAATTGATCCAGCCATCGGCATCTTTTTTCTGTGCGAAAGCTGTGACCTGAAGCAAGATTGCTAATGCGAATGTTACTAGTGTTTTCATAAGGTTGAAAATAAAGAGATGAGATTTCTATAAATATACACAACACGTTTCACTTGCGGAACACAAAATATGCAATTAATCCCATCAACAACTACTTGAATTGCGCCTCTAAGAAATTAAGCAATTTTGTGCGCACCGCTTCGGCATCAAACATCACTCCATAGTGAGGAGCATCTTTGACGATTGTCAATTCATTTTTTACTCCGGCCAGATGTTGACGGGATGGTCTTCAATAAAATTATTCCTAATTTACCTGCCATTAAAAAACAACTCATGAGGGCTGTAACATTTAGCAGATGTGTTGCTGTTGCACTTGGTCTTATTGCACTAGTGGTATTGGCGGGTTGGCAATTGAATAACGCGGCACTCAAGAGCATTTTGTCTCTTGATCTGGTGCCCATGGTAGCTAATTCAGCAATTAGTTTTTTATTCGCTGGTACTATTCTTTTTCTTGCCACACTTCAAAAATCAAAAACTAATACCAGAGTTGTACTTTCTTTATCATCACTGATTTTTTTAGTTGGAATACTCACAGTTATCGAATACCTGGCAGGTATCAACTTTGCCATTGATCAACTTATTTTTGAGCAACCAGCGTTTGCCGGAGATTACCCCGGCAGAATGTCCATACTCTCCGCACTTAACTTCACTATTGTGGGGCTGTGTTTTTGGCTAGATATATTGGATAACAAAAAATTCATTGGGCAGCATGCGATGCTATTGGTTTTCTTCATCACACTTTATCCGTTAGCCGGAACCATTTTTGGTGCCGTTCACCTGGGTTCATTGAACACCACTATGGCTGTACCAACCGCGATATGTTTTATTCTTATCAGTGCTACTTATTTTACAATGCATGCCAATAAAGGTTGGGCTTCGTTATTGTTTGCAGATAGCATTGCCGGTGTGTTGATCAGAAGAATCTTTATACCAATCGCATTGATTTATCCTGTTTTTGCTTTTCTAAGTGTTCAAGGTGAAAAAGCCGGACTTTACAATTCCGAAGGAAGCACCGTTTTTATGATGGTGTCTAGCCTGGCTTTATTTACCGTCATTGTACTCACCACCGCTCAAACGATCAGCAGGCTGGATCATGAAAAAGATCAGTTCAAGAAATTTTTCGAGCTCTCCTCAGAAGTATTGATGATTGCCGGAATGGATGGCTCTATAAAGTTAGTTTCGAAAGCATTTACCAAAGTGCTGGGTTACTCCAATCAGGAAGGAGTGAATAATTCGTTTTTCTATTTTGTTCATCCCGAAGATGTTGGTGTCGTGGTCTTGCATTTCGATCAGCTTATAGAAGACCCATCACCTTCATTCTTCCAGATTCAAATGAAAAGTAAAGAAGGGAAGACCCTCCATTTCTTATGGTCTTACGCGGTGGATATTAAGACGGGTGAGATATATGCAGCAGGATACGACATCACCGAAATTAAAGAGGCACAACAAGTGCGTGAGCTTGCGAAAAGATTAAGCCATCAAAATGAACAATTGGCTAGCTTCGCTCACATTGTTTCACATAATCTGCGTTCGCATGTGGGCAACCTTAACAGTCTTTTGCACTTGAATAAAATTGCTGAGCCAAATGAAAAAGACGGGGTGTTTGAAATGTTTGAGAAAGTGGCTCACCATCTATCTACCACATTAAATGATTTGATCGAATCGCTTCGAATAAAAGAAGATATCAGTAAAGAGCGCCATGTCATTTACTTCGAGCAGGTACTTAAGAAGACCAAGGAGATTTTGGCCAGCCAGATATTGGAATCAAATGCTCTGATCACTCACTCGTTTAAAATCAAATCTATTGAGTATCCTGGTATTTATCTTGAAAGTATTTTTCTGAACCTGCTCTCAAATGCTATTAAATACAGATCATCAGAGAGACTACTACATATTAACATAGAGATCACTTTGGCGGGAGGTGAATTGATTTTGAAAGTAACTGATAACGGAGAAGGAATTGATTTAGTAAAGTATGGCGACAAGCTGTTTGGTTTTTACAAAACATTTCACACGAGCAAAGATTCAAAGGGCATCGGATTATTTATAACTAAAACACAAATTGAAGCGATGGGTGGATCCATCGAAGTAGAAAGTGAGATAAATAAGGGAACTACGTTTAAAGTCATTTTCAATAAAAAAACTGGCTAACCATTAGAAGCTTATTGATCACTTTAAAATCTTACCATGATAACAGAAATCATTTTACGGTATGTCCACTTCATAAGCATTTTTGGCATAGTCGGTTCTTTGGTAGCGGAGCATTTGTTACTAAAAAAGGAAATGACTCCTTCAGAGATTAGTCGCTTATCCAGAATTGATGCTGTGTACGGCATGGCTGCCCTTACCTTGTTGGGCGTGGGTCTTACTTTATGGTTAAGCGGTGTGAGCAAACCCAGTATTTACTATACACAGAACTGGATTTTCATTTTAAAAATTTCACTGTTTACCACGATTGGACTTCTGTCTATTTATCCAACTATTTTTTTTCTGAAGAACAGAGGAAGCAAGGAAGAAAAAATAAAAATTCCGTCTTCTATTTTTTGGATGCTGCGTTTCGAATTACTCATTCTGTTTATCATTCCTCTATTGGCTGGACTAATGGCCAGGGGAGTAGGTTTTATTAATTGAGGGAAAAGCGTTGTTTGCATATTCGCTTGGAAAATAAAATAATTACCCTGACCTTATACTAAATTAAAAAGGCTCTGATCCTCATCGGATTTTTATAGATTGCTCACTTAATAAAAAACACAATGAAACACTTTACTATAAAATGCCTGTTGACATTCGCGGTTGTCTTTTCAATTTCAATCCAGGAGATGTTGGCCCAGGAAATTGGACTTCAAATGGGAAGCATGAGAAAGATGTTTTCGGAAGGGATGCCGACAACACTTGCGAGGATAAAGGAGTTGGGTATTACAGAACTGGAGGGCGGTGGTGCACGTGGTGTGGATCGCGAAACCTTTAAAAAATTAATAAAAGATAACGGACTTAAAATCGTTGCTACAGGAGGTAGTTTTGAACGCATCTCCAACAAGGACAGTATTCAAAAAGTTATCGCCAGCGCAAAAGATCTTGGTGCTCTGTTCGTGGTGTGTTATTGGATACCACATGATGGTGATAACTTCACCTTCGCAGATATGAAAAAGGCAGTAGAGGTGTTTAATACTGCAGGTGAGACTTTTAAAGAAAATGGTTTAACCTTATGTTATCATCCGCATGGTTATGAATTCAGAGAATATGAAGGAGGAGGTAAGAGCACACTCTTTGAATATATGATGGACAATACAAATCCGGAATACATAAGTTATCAGATGGATGTTTTCTGGATTAAAAATCCGGGTCAGGATCCTGTTACTTTACTTAACAAATATCCAACCCGGTGGAAGATGCTGCATCTTAAAGACCGCAGAATTGGTACGCCAAACAATCCCAATGGACATCAGGATGTAGAAACAAATGTGGTGCTTGGTACAGGAGACGTAGGCATTGCTGAGATTATGAAGACAGCAAAGAAAATTGGGATCAAACATTTCTTGATTGAAGATGAATCATCGCGTGCATTAGAACAAGTACCCCTAAGCCTGGCTTACCTGAAGACGCTGAAGTAGAAAGAAACCCAGAAAACTTTTTTGTGAAAGACTTTAGTGACTTAGTGTCTTCGTGGCTTAACTTCTTGCCTCAAAGACACTAAGAAATCACATTGGATGTACATCAGTCAACCTACTTCGCTTAGAAATGGAATTGCTCCCACACAATTTTTCCTTCTTTCACTTCGTACACACAAATCTCATCAAATTTCATACGGCCCTGCCCTTTGAAGGTGGCATCAAGTATCATAGCCACGCTGAAATAACGTCCGCCTACAATAGGATCTGAGAATGAACCGCCATGACGTTCTTCAATCATGGCCGCAAATTGTTTTCCTTTTTCTAGTACTGCCTTTTTACCGCGAGCTGTCTTTGAAGGACCGTGTTCAGGTTCTATGCTTGCGATGTCGTCTGCATAGAGTTCTTCTATGGCTTTAAAAATTTCGCCTGCGCGGCACAATGCCACAAGGCGATCAGCAACTTGTTGTGTAGTCATAATAGTTATGTTTTTTCTGATGACGAGCCACAATCCTGATTCCGGACAATAAGTTTGAAATTATTTTTGTTTGTAGATTGGAATGATTTTTTCAATTGGCACAATCGAGGATGGGGTCAGTTGTTCATTGTCTTGATTGTGGGAAGGTTATTGATGAAGTGAAACATTTTTTACCAAAAATTCTTATATTCATACTCTCAATCTAAACCAACATATTATGGAAATGGGCATCAACATGATCGCTATTCTGGTGGCAGTAGCGGCCAACTTTGTTCTCGGGTTTTTATGGTACACGCCTTTGTTTGGTAAAGCATGGGCCAAAGAAATAGGAGCTGACACCAGCATTAAACCTACTGGTGCGGAAATGGCCAGGGGAATGATATCAATGGTCATTGGTAATTTTTTTCTGGCTTATGTTTTCGCTCATAACATTGCTGCCTGGAGCTATGTTCCTGGTACAGAAGAGATGTCGGTCTTCTCGAACATTATGAGTTCAACTATTTTTACCTGGCTGGGTTTCTACCTGCCGGTGGACATCGGTGTTGTTATGTGGGAAAGAAAATCCTGGAAACTGTTTGGCATTAATACCGGCTATCATTTTATGATGTTGCTGGTGGCCGCGGTGATTCTTACAGTTATGTAGGCAACAGTGTAAAGATTGTAATGGTGTACAACCCTAGCCTAGATTAATTAGTTGAAGGTGTCCTACACTCTTGAGGTGTAGGACACCTGTTATAGTTTTTAGAATTGCTCTTATTTCAAAATGAAAATGTTCGACTGGTTGTTTTTATGAAACCGGGTTTTCGTAACTCCTTTTTCCTTAACAAAATGAGAAACGATTGCATCGGAGTATTCTGTTTTGCATTTGAAATAAATAGCCTCTTTTGCGGGCTTTTGAGCTTTTAACAAAGCAGCCAGTGAACTTTTATCGTGCGCGCCCATTTCACACTTTGGTGTAATGGCTTTGCCGATCTCCTCAATAGCATCATTGATTTCCTTTATTTGCTGTACGTTGAAAACGGCCATAGTAATAGTTAGTAGATGAAGTGCAAAAGTAGACCATTCTGATAAGAATTACTTTTTCTTTCTGGCAGGCTTCGCTTTTTTGTTGTAATCCAGCAAAGAAACTATGAAGATGTGGATAACGATTAGTGTTTGGAATAAAAGCTAAATGCTTTATCAAACAGAATTCCAGCTAATGCCCTGACCGGGTTGGTGTCTTTCTTGTGATAAGGTAATCCTACAGTCAATGTCAACCAAGATAAATATGGCTTTTGATGATGCAAGTCGTGATGGCCTATGCCAAAACCAAGTGGGAACCAATAGGTATTACTTTTTTTATTTGTTCCCGTACCCATATGTTCACACCAGTTTCTGAGTACAGTAACCAAATTAAAGACCACCATCGTTAGCAGGATAAACTCAACCGAAGGCCCCACTAACAAAAACCAAAGCACGCTTACACTCGTTGAGCTAACTAAGTAAACGAAGCTAATGTTAATACCGTTAGCTTGGTCTTTCCTGTTTTCCGATTTTTGATAATTCATTACCAGGTAAAATGTATAAAGAAGTGGAAGACATTCACAAAGGATATAGTAGTATCTGTTTTGTACAAATAATTTGCGAAGGACTGGCGGTGAAATTGGATCGTTTTCCAAATTTGTATTACGGTGATGTATCAAATGATATTTTCGATAAAGCTCACCAAAAGGCATAAAGAGCAATGCGGCACTTAGGTTGGCTATTAATCTATCCACCCAGGTCTTTGTGATTGATTTGTGCGTGCCATCATGCAAGCAAATAATTAAAAAAGATTGTGCTGCTATTCCGGCTGGAACACAAACCCAGTAAAATCCTTGTATAAAAAGTTTCATTAATATATAGATTCCCCACAACAACAACGAAGCAGTTATTAAGGTGGCTATTGGAATGACGAGTCTAAATTTTCTAAGCCTTTTCTCAATGTCTATTTCTATGTCCGGGCAATCGGAAGACAATTTCATAGGTCAGTATAAGTCAGGTTGATTGAATTGTCAAGCAAAAGCATTGCGCAACGCTAAATATAGCAAAGTCCACAAGGTATTAAGAATAGCTATTCCTAAAAGTGAAATTACCCAACCCTGTTTTATAGAAATTATTCAATACCCCTATTCATTTTTTCCATACGTTAATCCTTTTTCAAGAAATGCCTTACGGTGAGTCCACAAATCTTGCAAATTTTTAAATTTTTCTGGGCGACAATCAAAGAATTCTGTTATATTTCTATGGAAGTCATATTATCCTATGAAATTTATCCGGTGGGTTAGCCTCATTTATTAAATAATACTACCTCAATGCGTGAGCATAGCTAAAAACGTGCTAGTGAAAATAAAACAATCATATCTGCAACTAGTATTTGTTTTAATGGTGTCGACTCTGATACTTACCAGTTGCAGCGACTCCAGGCCATTGACGGCACAACAGGGTGTTTTGGATGCCACTGAATGGAATTTTAATGAAGATAGGATCACACTAAATGGTGAATGGGAATTTTATTGGAATAAACTACTTGAGCCAAAGGATTTCACTGATACCCTGGCAAAGTCGTACATTCAACTACCTGGGGTCTGGAATGATGTTAAATATGGGGACAGCAACATTCAAGGTGAAGGGTATGCAACCTTCAGAATCAAAATAAAAACGCATTTGAAAAATGAAAAACTAGGGCTTAGGATCCCCTTCCATTTTACGGCTTATAAACTATGGATAAATCAGGAACTACTTGCTGAAAATGGAGTAGTAGGAAAAACCAAAAATACGTCAACCCCACAAACCTTACCCGTCTACGTTTACTTCGAAGCACCGGAAGATGATATCCTTGTTACACTCCAGGTTTCAAATTTTCATTTTTATAAAGGCGGAGCTCCCGCTCCCTATAGCTTTGGTCTTGAAAGGTTCATTAAAAAAAGTCAAACGCAACAATTTGCAACGGATCTGTTTTTAACGGGCAGTCTTTTCATCATGGCCTTTTATCACCTGGGGCTTTTTTTACTTAGAAGAAAAGAAATTTCAACACTGTATTTTTCCTTTGTGTGCTTTTTGATCATGCTTAGGACTATTTGCTTAAGCGAAACTTTCTTAATCGTATTATACCCCGATTTTAATTTTGAGCTCTATATCAAGTTTGTGTTTATTGGCCTTTTTATCGGACCATCCTTATTTATACTTTTTCTTGAGAAGCTGTTTCCACAGGAAGCTAAACCTAAAATTGGAAAAATCTTTTTGGGATTGGGAATCGCATTTTCACTGTCTTTGTTATTTCCAGCCTCCGTTTCTTCTCTAGCCTCGATGCCCTTTCTGCTCGTTTTTGGCTCCACCTTAATCTATGAATTATATATATTAATCCGGGCCAGTTTGAATAAAAGAAGTGGGGCATTCCTCGCCCTTCTGGGAATGTTCATTTTAGTTGTCACCTCGCTTAATGATATTTTATTCGACTCCCAGATTATAAGTACAGACTACTATACTTCATATGGATTGTTTGTCTTTATTTTCATTCAATCTTTCTTACTATCAATGAAATTTTCCAAGGCCTTTTCATCTGTCGAAAACCTTTCCGTGCATATCAAAGAAATTAACAAGGCCAACAGCCGTTTTGTGCCAAGTGAATTTTTGAGTTTTCTGGGTAAAGAGAGTATTGTTGATGTTCAACTGGGTGATCATGTAACAAAGGAGATGACGATTTTTTTTGCTGATATACGGTCTTTTACATCCCTATCCGAAAGCATGACCCCCGAAGAGAATTTTATTTTTATCAATTCCCTGTTAAAAAGGATTAGTCCGATTGTAAGAAACAACAACGGCTTTATTGATAAGTTTATGGGGGATTCCATCATGGCATTGTTTCCAGGGCACCCCAAAGATGCTTTGGTAGCAGCTTCAGAGGTGTTAAAGGAATTAGAACTTTATAATGCCACTCGCCTTACGTCTAACCTTTTACCTATCCGACTAGGCATTGGCATAAATGAAGGTACCTTAATGCTAGGCACGATTGGTGAAGAGGAGAGAATGGAAGGAACTGTAATCTCTGATTCTGTAAATCTGGCTTCCCGACTCGAAGGGCTTACAAAAATCTATGGGGCAAATGTTATAGTCGGTGAGTCGGTCTTGTTGAAAGCGAAAGCCTTCCTGCAGCTTGATTACCGTTTTCTTGGTAAGGTTAATGTGAAAGGAAAATCTGACACCGTTTCCATCTACGATGTTTTTTCATTTGATTCTTCGGAAATGAAACGGAGCAAACTTCAGACAAAGGAACAACTGGAAGAAGCCATTGGCTTGTATCAAGTCGGGGCTTTTTCAGAAGCAAATGTTCTCTTTCAAACTGTTCTGGAAATTTTTCCTGATGATAAAGCAGCCCGCTACTATAGGGAAACGATTGAAAAAAAACTAAAATGAAGTGGCAACATGACTCCTGCCTATAAAATAATTTTTATCTTTCAAGTAATCCGAAACTTTCCTATACTGCTGAAAGAGAAAACAGCCAGATGATATAAGACGACATCAGCGTGATTGTATGCGAACCACCAACTTCATTCGTTATGAAAATTCCATATAGAAATCCAATTGTTCACGATACGGGTACATCTAATTATCCGGGGCCTTACGAATTGACCGACTTGGCCTTAAAAAAGTATAACATTGAAAGAGGGAAATTTGGATCTACCGAAATCCTGATTCCAACCGGGAAAAACTTTACTGTAAAGGATTATCAATACGAGTTGCCGGACGGAAGCATTGGCATGTATTTTATACCCGTCAGTGATACAGGAAGCGTTCTTAATTCTAAGAATATATATGTGCCCGGGGCTTCTCTTATTGACGAATTTCTGCGTGAGAAAATGCAATTAACGAAGGATGAGCCGATTTATGCGTTCATCAACTATTTTCATCCTGAACAAAACAAGGGAGATATTAAATACCTGGCCTCTAAAGATAAAATTGAAATGGGGTTTACCCATTTGGGCGCATACTTTGGCCAAGGGTACACCACCAACGCACCCATGTTGTATCATGGTCATCGATTTGGTGTGGATGGTAAAGTTGATAACACAAACTATGGTTATCCTGCCAACGTTCAGATTATTTCGTTGCAAGGAGTTTCACAAGCTGCATTAAATAAAAATTTCCGCTACGTAGATACTTGCCTCAACAGCGGGGTAATGTTTCCCAACAAATCTGCTTTGGGATATATGGATTCAATGTTTAGGGTAATCGACATCAACACCGCATTAATGTATTACCGGGATTGGATTAGGTTTGAAGGATATTTACGGAATGATGACACCTGGTACACCTATTGTGCAGCCCATAAAACTATAGTTGCCACCGTAGCGCTAAATCTTCCGCACAATTTGAAATCCTTTCAGGAGGTATATGGCATGGACAAGGGCAAAGATTTGTTTAATCAATTCAAACTATTTTATAACAACATCATTGGCCCAGACCCAGGGTTCCTTGCTGTTGATGAAACTGATTTTGAACCCCTCTGGAAAAAAGAGGGATTCACTCCTTCGCAAATTAATCCCTTCACAAAAGACGAATACTTTGCCTATGATAAAGCAAGGCGCGAAGGAAGCCTGGATCATTTCGCTGGAAAAAAACCACTTAACCCAGACCAGGCAACGGGTTGGGCCCCTCAATCATCTGCGGAAGTCATCTTCGTATTCATGCAAGTTTATGCAGACATGTTGGATGCGGGCTCCATTATTGCCAGCGCCAGTATTCTTGCTTTTATGGATAAGATAGATCAGCGCATGGGAATAAGCAAAGCCCAATACTTGCTGCACGCAATGCCTATCATCAACCACATAATGGTTGCTGATGCAAGTGTGAATGCAGCAAAAGATCCTGACAATTATTTAAAAAATACGTTCACCGGATTGTGCCTGGCGTTTGGAGGCACCCCGGCAGATGCATTAGGTTTTGAAAGTGAAATAAAAAAGGTTACGGAGGCAAAGGGCATCCAGGATTTTGAACAGCTTATTGCAACCGATCCGGTTGCCAAAGTTCTCGCGGCCTGGTCACTGATAGAGGTGGTTACGCAATGGAGTTCGATTATCAAAGCCGGATCAATTGCCCCGGTAGATGCATATGTTAAGATGATGGAAGCTATCCAAACAGATCTTGACAATGCGAGAGACATGGTAGTAACTCAACCTGATAGAATACAGTTTAATACTCCCCCCACTACAACTCATTTGTTAAGCAATGGAATGCATAAAACAAATTCGTTTATAACAGTGAAGGAAGTGTGTACCGTAGTTGACTTTGGTGACGTGCAACTCAAAGTGAAGTAATCTTAGTTATTATAAAACCTTATACGATGACAAAAAAGAAATTAGCATCCAAAACTCATGGTCAGCCGGCTAAAAACCTACCCTTAACAAGCGACATGAAAAAGCTGATGCTGGAATTACAGGAAATTGTTAGCAATCCTGTAGTAGAAGCAGCATTCAACGATGCGATTGCGCACGTGCAATCCGTTTTAATGGACGGAAAGGAGAATCCCTGGAAAGGAAAAAGCATTGATTATTTTGTTGACTATTTTGAAAGTTGGTTCACCTTTCTACCTCAGCCAGATGGAGGGTTGGGCAAAATTGTGCCCTTCACCTATTTCTATTTGAATAATAAAGTTGCCTTCTACTTTTTGAATGAATTAAAAAGCAGGCCTAACCACACCGCACCATACACTAAGGAAGTATTTAACTGGACGGTTAAATTTATTAAAGAACGAGGCAGATTTATGGATTCACCTGAGTCATTGAAACATATTAAAAAGTGGCTGACTGATCCGGCAGTTAAACTTGAAGATTTTGTTGTCCCCCGGGGCAAATTTAAATCATTTAACCAATTTTTTACCCGGCAACTGAAGCCCTCGGCCAAAGCACGCCCTATCGCTGAGCCGAATGATAACTCAATTGTTACCGCCTCTGCCGATTCGGAAGTAAATTTTATCGAATCAGATCTTACCCTGACAACTGAGTTGCATGTAAAATCGCGGCAAATAAATGTGAAGGATCTTTTACATAATTCTAAGTATGCCAAAAAGTTTGTAGGGGGCACTGCCATTTCTTGTGTGCTTATGCCTAACAGTTACCATCGCTACCATGCACCTGTAACGGGTAAAATTGTGGAGTCACAGGAAGTGCCAGGAATTTATAATGGAATTATGGATGGTGAAGATTGGTTTAATAAATGGAATGTTGGCGAAAGCACAACCGACTTTAGCATTTTTGAGGATTTTCACAGAGGTTATTTTATAATTGAGACTAAGAAATATGGGTATGTAGCGTTAGTCCCCGTGGGATTAAATACGATCAGTGCAATTTTCCCTTCTTTAATAAATAATAAATCAACCCTGGTTCCCCCAGGCGCAAAGCCCGTTCTGGTAAAGAAGGGAGACGAGCTAGGACATTTTGCGTATGGCGGATCCTTAAATATATTGATGTTTCAAAAAGGAGTGTTTACATCTATTTCATTGTTGATGGGTCAACGATTAGGGTCCATGACTGCGGTTTAAAATTGATCGGCTAAAAAAATAAATCTCAAGTAATTAATGACATTTCAAGTCATTGCGGGACTGCCGAATTTTTTAGGGCTTAGCGAAAGGTTATTTCAACCAGTACCCGCAATCCCGATAAGGATACAAGCAAGAAACTATGAAAAGCAATTTGCTTGACTTTGTTGGGATTCCGGGTCAAACATCATTCATCACTTTGCTGTAAAAGTTGCTCGTGCCCGGAATGACATTTCAATTTTAGAATTATTTCAAAATGAAAATGTTCGACTGGTTGTTTTTATGAAATCGATTTTTGGTAACGCCTTTCTCCTTAACGAAGTGAGAAACGATAGCATCGGAGTATTCAGTTTTACATTTGAAATAAATAGCCTCTTTTGCAGGCTTTTGAGTTTTTATCAAACCGGCCAGCGAAATTTTATCATGTGCCCCTATTTCACATTTTGGTTTGATGGCTTTACTGATCTCTTCAATCAAATCATTGATTTCCTTTATTTGTTGTACGTTGAAAACGGCCATGGTAAAAGTTAGTAGATGAAGTGCAAAAGTAGATCATTCTGATAAGGATGCAACATGTGCCTTGTTTATGAGGTTGGTAACTTTTATTGTTCATTCACTGCCTAAACAGTATACTTTACCCAACAGATTATTTTATTTTGTGCCATGAAAAAAGCAGCCCTCACCCTCTGTGCACTATTATCCTCATGCCATTGTTACCACGCGAGGTGTGGAGTGGGTTATATCCGGTTAATGAACGAGTGCTTTAATTAAGTAGCGATTGGTTTATTTCAAATATCATCAGGCAATTCCCCACGGACTGAATAATATCCACAAGAAGATAACGCAGCCTATTAATAAAAGAGTCACCCAAAAATCAGTCGAGTAGCCTTCACCTTTAATGGAAGCAGTTCTCTTGTATGTAACTAATTTCAATTGATCTTCAGATTGTGCTGGTGCAGTGAGACTCACCAGGATTAAAATCGCGCCACAAATTAAAAAGAGAAATAAGGCAAAGTGTAGGAAGTTGATGCTTAACATCAGTTGAAGAAAGCTTCCATCTACTACCTGAATTCTTCCTTCTTTTGCCATAAATTCAGTCACTAGTCGCGAAACGCCCAATCCAAATCCCACCCACAAGGAAACAATTGCACCACGGGCATTAATACGTTTGATGAAAAGACCTAATAAAAATACGGCTGCAATAGGCGGAGATATATAGGCTTGAATGCTTTGTAAGTAATGAAACATGCCGCCACCCATCAACGTCCGCATAAACGGTATCCAACTTAAACTTACAATCACCAATACAACCGTTGCGATCTGCCCCACCAATACCAATTGTTTTTCCGATGCTTCAGGTTTATATCGTTTATAGAAATCGATAGTGAATAATGTAGACGAAGAATTAAATGCGGACGAGAGTGAACTCATCAGCGCAGCAAGCAACGCAGCTATGGCCAGTCCTTTTATTCCAACTGGAAGTAATGTAGTGATCATAGCGGGCATAGCCTGATCAGCATTATCCAACGAAAACTCAAGCAACCCCTTTTTTGCTAATGCATAGGCGATGATGCCGGGCATTAGAAAAATAAATACAGGTAGCAATTTAAGAAAGCCAGCAAACAAAGTACCCTTGCGTGCCTGACTGATATCTTTAGCTGACAACACTTTTTGAACAATAAACTGATCGGTACACCAATACCACACGCCAAGAATTGGAGCGCCAAACAACATTCCTGTCCAGGGATAATTTGTATCTGATATGGGGCGCCATAAGTTGAAGAATTGTGACACACTTGGATTACCCGGCACTGCGCTTGCCACGGCAATGGTGTTGGTCATCTCATTCCATCCGCCAAGTTGATGCAATCCGAAAAAGGTAACAGCAATTGTTCCGGCAAGTAAAATAACAGTCTGAATTAAATCCGTATAGATCACGGCAGTCAATCCACCAAGTACAGTATATAGGCCGGTCGATAATACGATGATGATCGCGCCTGTCCAGAAAGGAATGCCAAACATGTCGAAAATCAATGCGCCTGAAAATATGATAAGTGAAATTTTGGTAAGCACATATGCCAGTATGGAGACCACCGAAAGATAAGTTCGCGCAGCAGGGGAGTACCGCATCTCTAAAAACTGGGGCATGGTGTACACGCCAGTCTTTAGATAAAAGGGAACGAACACCCACCCTAGAATGATCAGCACCAGTGAAGCGAGAATTTCAAACTGCGCATTGGGCATGTCGGCACGGGCACCCGACCCAGCAAGGCCTAAAATAATTTCGGAGCCAATGTTGGAAGCAAAGAGCGCAGCGCCAATCACAATCCAACCTTCACTTTTTCCCGACAAAAAATAATCAGCTGAAGCTGTATCACTGTTGCTGTGCTTGCGCCTGAGTGTCGCCCAGCGGGCAATATAAAAAACAACACCAAAATAGGCGAGTACAATGATGATATCGAGTGTACTAAGAGTTGAAATCATGCGGTAGGATTGGTTTGGTTGTAATGGCTTATTTAATCACATATTAATTCAGCGCATGAGAATGACGCTTTTTGAAATGCATGGGATTTTCTTTCGCATACTTATTAAACATCTTGTTGAAGTATGACAAGTTGGTGAAGCCACTCTCGAAACAAGCTTCACTTACGTTATAGTCCTTTAATAGTAATTTCTTAGCCTGATTGACGCGATATTGATTTAAGAATTCCGTAAAGGTCATGTTGGTCATGCGCTTAAAGTAGCGGCAAAATGCAGCCATCGATAAATGGCAAAGATCAACCACCTGCTGAATATTTACTTTTTCCTGATAATGCTCTTCTACATAGCGATAGATTGTTTTGATGCGCTGTTGTGCTTTCAGATTATAATTGTGTTCAATCGGAGGAATGTTAAGCACTTTACTCTCCTTGCTGGTGGCGAGCAGTTGAAAAATTTCTAATAACAGAATCCATTGACGAAAGTGATTCTGTTGAATCATCTCTTTTAATTTTTCGCCCACCAGGCGTTTAGTTTCGCCATCGAAGGTAATGGCTCTTCGCGCTTTTAAAAACAGCGCGCGAATGTCTGACAGTTCAGGAATATCAGCCAACGCTTCCTGAAGAAAATCTTCCTGTAATTGAATTACAATCTTTTCATATTCCGTACGAATTCCAAAGTCAAAATTCAGGTGAGGAATATTCGGCCCCATGAATACGAGATCGCTGCCTTTAAATATAGAGATGTGATCACCAATGTGCCGTGTACCATCTGCGCCAGCGATAAAAATCAATTCATATTCTGGATGATAGTGCCAATAGAAGAGCTCGTTCAGCCGCGGGTTTTTCAAAATCCGGAATGAGCTTCCATCATCGGGCTGCACTTTTTCGAGTTTGATCTTCATTTGAACTATTTGATCTTTTTTCACCATGAATGTACTTGAAATATCAATACCTTCATTAAAAGGTCAATACAGAACAAAAAATGGCAACTCTAGTATAAGTTTGAGGCTTTGAGCCACAATACATTTGACTCAACAAAATCAGACACATCATGGAAAAGAATGCATCGGCTACCATGGCTCCAACAATGGCGCCCAACCAAAATCACAAAGAGATTCCGGGAAATCCTTCTACGGCCACTTCGAGTAAAATAAAATTAAGTGATCGCTCCAATGGTAAATCACTTCGTGTATTATCAGAAGATGATTGGAAGTTTTGGAAACACAATGGTTACATCGTTATCAAGAATGCTGTGTCAAAGGAAAACTGTGAACGATTAGCAAAACTACTTTGGGAGTTTGAAGAGAAAGATATGAACGATGCTTCTACATGGTATGCACCTCCGCGGGCAGAAATGAAAATGAAGGAACTCACCAATACGGGCATGGTGGAAATTTATAATCATCAATACTTATGGGACAACCGTTCTATTCAACGGGTGTATGATGCTTTTGTGGATATATGGGGAACGGAAAAACTTTGGGTGACTATCGACCGCGCCAATTTGAATTTACCCATACGCCCGGGTTATGAGTACAAAGGATTTATTCATTGGGATTATGATCCGGAAACAAAACCACAAAATGTCCAAGGTGTGTTGGCATTGGCTGATCAAACCGATGAAAACATGGGAGGCTTTCAATGCATCCCCGAATTGTTTCGCACATACTATACCTGGAAACTGACGCAACCGGAAGATCGCGATCATTTCAAACCTGATACGGCTGGATTTGATTTAGTGAAAGTAAAAATGGAAGCGGGCGATATGTTGATCTTCAACAGCACGCAACCCCATGGCATACGGCCAAACAACTCGGGTAACAAAGTGCGCATGGCACAATACATTTCTATGATGCCGGCTGAAGAAGACAACGAAGCCATGCGAGAATGGCGCGTCAACTCATGGAGCAATCGCATTGCGCCAGATGGGTATGCTTTTCCGGGCGATCCGCGTAACTGGGAACAAACCAAGTATAAACGAGCAGAACTTAATTTGCTTGGAAAGAAATTGTTAGGATTGGAAAAGTGGTAGGATTAATCGGACGAATTCCCTCGGTTTGTGTCCCCACTATAGTCGTTAACTTAAGGACTAAATGATATTTTAGAGCCGTAGGCTCGGCAGATACTGTAACAACGGATTTTAATCCGTTGTTAAAACTGCTAGGCAAAAATTGAGAGCCGTAGGCTCGAACCATGTTAATACTTACTTATAAAATGAATCGTGCCGATGGCACTCCAATAAAATATCATTTTTTGGCAACGGATTAAAATCCGTTGCTATCATATAAAAACGAGCCGATGGCTCTTACAAAAGCTTAAGTTAACGACTATGGTGTCCCCACAAACCGAAATAATTTAGTTAAAACATGCTGTTCTGTGAAGACACAGACCAGTGAAATAGTTCTGTGAAGACACAGACCAGGGAATAGAAATGTTACTATGAATCAACTGTTCACAACACTCAACAATGGTATCAACATGCCGTTGTTGGGATTAGGTGTTTATGACATGTATAACCGCGAAGCGGAGGAAGCTGTAGCCCAGGCATTAGAGATCGGCTACCGCCTGATCGACACGGCTGCGATGTATAAAAACGAATCAGAGATTGGCAATGCGATTCGCGCTAGTAATGTTCAACGCAATGAAATCTTTGTTACTACCAAGGTTGCTGATGGCGATCAGGGTTATGATCAAACTCTTCGCGCCTTTGATGTGAGTAGTAAAAAACTGAATTGCGATTATATTGATTTGTATCTCGTGCATTGGCCAATAAAGAAAACGCGCAAAGATACCTGGAAGGCTCTTGAAAAATTGTATGAAGATAAACGAGTGCGTGCCATTGGTGTGGCCAACTACCTCGTGCCTTTTTTGAATGAACTTGAAACATATAGCAACATCATTCCGGTTGTCGACCAGGTAGAATTTAGTCCCTATTTATTTCTGAAAGATTTATTGAACGAATGCAAGAAAAAGAAGATTCAGCTGCAAGCCTACACGCCTTTGGTACGAGGTCAGCGATTTTCTGATCCTAAATTAGTTGCTCTTGCTACTCAATATGGAAAAACGCCTGCTCAAATTATTCTGCGATGGATATTGCAACTGGGCGTATCCGCCATTCCAAAATCATCTAACTTGAAAAGATTGAAAGAAAACTTTAATGTATTTGATTTTCAAATTTCGGATGAGGATATGAAGAAGATCAATTCCTTCCATGAAAATTTCAGAGTGGTGGAAGATCCTATGGAATCGTTGTAGAAATTGATCTTGTCTCGCTCTTACTGGATTCCGGGTCAAGCATCATTCATCATTTTGTATAAAGGTTTGCTCGTGCCCGGAATGACATTTCAAATTTTATTTTCTGCGCCTCTCTCAACCATGAAACGTCATTGCGGGACTGCCGAATTTTGTAGAGCGCTAGCGAAAGGTTATTTAAACCAGTACCCGCAATCCAGACGAGGAAAGGCTATGACTTTAATGATTTAGCAAACTCCAATTCACGTTGATCAAACCAACCTTCACTCAGGTCTTTCCATTCTGAATTCATTTTTGTAATCAAGTCCTCTTTCCATGCTTTTCTGTATTTCTTGAGTTGTTTCTCTCGATGGATCGCCTCGGTAATGTCCCCAAACTCCTCATAGTAGACGAGCTGACTACAGTTATACCGCGCAGTAAAACTCTTTTTATTTTCCTGGACTTTGTGCTCGAATGATCTTCGCTCAATATCATTTGTAACACCTGTATAAAGAACGGTATGCCGTGGATTGGTCATGATGTACACATAGTAAATCATAGTGTGAATTTATAAACTTCTGATGAATCACCCTCAACTATGAACGTCATTGCGGGACTGCCAAATTTTATAGAGCAAAGCGAACGATACTCTTAACCAGTACCCGCAATCCAGATAAGAACAGGAGCAAGAAACTATGAAAAGCATTCGCTTAATTTGACGGGATTCCCTGCCTGCGCGTAGCCGCTTCGGCAAAGGCAGGCAATCCCGATGAGTACAGGGCAGAACTATGAAAAATCGCTCGCTCCTTTTCGGGATTCCGGGTCAAACAATATTCAGCTCTTTGTAGCAAAGACCGAACGTGCCCGGAATGACATTTCAAGTCATTGCGGGACTGAATTTCTATTTTATGCAGTCATCGCGGGACTGCTTTATGCTTGTAGAGCGTAGCGAATGATACTATTGATCAGTACCCGCGATCCAGATAAGGAAAGGGAGCAGAAACTATGAAATGCACTCGCTTATCTTTTCGGGATTCCGGGTCAAATAATATTCAGCTCTTTGTAGCAAAGACCGAACGTGCCCGGAATGACACTACGATTTCCTATTGTAGTATTCTCAAATACTCCACCCAGGGGCCGACTTCTGTTTTGTATTGCCTAGCCATCACACGGGCGATTTGACTAATGTGATTAAGGTCGTGCACCGTCCACGTAGAAAGAAGTTGAGAAAGAGTGACTTCTCCAAAAGCAGCATGAACACCTTTTTCATCACCACTGCTGCCTGTTAGTTTTTTGGAACGTAAAATTTCAAGATTTTTTTTACGCAAGCGTTTAAATTCATCTAATCGTTGTGCCAATGTTTCGTCTTTGCGTTCTTCGAATTGGGCAAACCGGTCGAAGGGCTCAAATGTCTTGTCCTTCTTATCCGAAAGAATAATTTCCATTCTTGGAATCCAATCTGTTTTTTCGCCTTCAATCAGATGGCCTACTACATCATACACGCTCCATGTTTCTCCGCCTTCGTTGTGGGACGTCCAATCTATAGAAACATGTTGTAACATAGCGATCAGCACGTCTGGTGTGCGCTCCAGAATTTCTATGGACTTTGACAGATTAAAATTCATTACCTGATGGTTAAGTAGTATTTATATTTCCGGCTCATGCTGGAAAATTACTTCTTCTATGATTTTAGTACAACTTAGATTTAGTTAAGCACAAGCGGAACGCTTGCGCTAGTGGATGGTATTACTTTTTTATATTATATTCCTGATAGACCTCTCTCAGAAAATGATATCCATTCTCAGCATGCAATTGACATATATTATTGGCTGATTCGTTAAACCCCATATCATATAATGACTTAACCATATTAACGAGTTTCCCTCTAGAAACATCGTAAGTAATCTCCTTTTTATAAACTTCAAGCAGAATCTCACCCACTTTTTTAGGTGATTTTTCTATAAGTCTTTCTAATGCTTCAATAACATAAAATCTATCTCTTGTTGTTATATAAGGAGCACTTGATTTTAGCATATGGAAAGTGATTTCATCGATTTCATTTAGGTTTTTTAACCATTTACAGCATCCTGATAATATGTAGGTATCTATTTTAGGAGTTTCTAATTTAATGACGTTATCGTAAATAGTTTTCCAAAGTAGCTTAACCCTCTGAGGGAAATCTCCTTGTCTTGGAATTTTCAGATGACCAAAAAAATGGATGATATGCGAATATATATCTTCATTTTTATTTGCCAGTAAACTTCTAATTAGAATGCTGTCAAGGTCGGCATTAACTAATGAATTGAAATACGCAGCACAAATTTGTTGAATGATTGATTCTTTTACTTTGGCGTTTAATAATTTAAAATCACTAGCGAGAGCATACTTATAGTGACCATGCTGTTCGAAAAGGGTAAAATAATCTACATGCACCTGTCTGTGATAAAAAAAGTAACCACTGATAGAAGCCGCCCATGTTTCTTTGTGGTTTAAAGAAAAAATTTCATTGAATTTTTTCAGTAACCAAGCTTCATCTAAGTATTTAATGTTAGGTAAAAATTGACCCAGAACGTGAAATAGCAAAAGATCACTTTTATTTGCATCAATGCCATTATTGAAAAGTGTTTTTACGTCTTTGTCCCAACGATCTAAGTTTTCACCTTTTTGTCGGACTCTTGCAGATCTAAGAGAATACTGCAATAGAGCAGTATAGATTTTCCCCTTAGCGTTATTCAAGACAGCCATTGAAAGATCAGAGTATTCAGAAATCTCCGACTTGTCATTTTCGTAAATTTTAAATAGAATATTCTTAATTAAAGGAAGCAGATCGGGATCGAATGCATGGGCATCATCATGCAATCCATCTTCTAAAAATGTTAGTAAAGTTGAAACAAACCACCGGCTATGACTATCATCAGAATTATGAATATGCCAAAATTTTGTTTCTGTTATTATTTCAAAACTAAGGTTTAAAACTTCTGAACATTGAAAAGTTTTCTTCTCCTCTCTCCAACTTTGTTGAAGGCCGATTAGCCAAGAATGCAAAATTGTTGAATTTGCCTTTTTTAATATTCCCAATCCGGTATTAAATTCATTAGGGTTAAGTCGAATGGTTAAGATCAGATTATCAATAAATCCACTTGGAGATGGGCCAATAAAATCGTGAGGTTGTTTTTCAAAATCTTCATAATAGCTTATTATTTCTTTAAGATTCATTTTTAGAATTTCCTCAATTGAGAGTGGCGAAATATTGCCGATAAGGCCGGAATGCCAGCTATTAAATCCTGGATGAGTAACATCAGAATCGTTGACCTTATTTAAGCTGTCAATGAACACCACAATCCTATCATCACTATTTTTAGTAAGAGCTGTTAACCATTCCTTCTTTTTATATGCTATTACATTTGCCACTACCTCTGGCTTATCTTTATTTTCTTCAGAAACATAATAATTTCCAGTTTCAACCCAATTTAGAACCTTACTCAAACTTTCTCTTTGTAAATCAACTGCATGATCCTTTAATAATTCATAGATTTCATGCTTTGCTTCGATGAAATCTAAAGGATTGGAGCCCCACCCCCAGAACAAATCTTCAAATTCTGAGAACCTCCTATTGATTGCATGAATTGCAACTCTAACTAATATTGGTTCTTTAGTTTCTAATAAATTCTTTATCGTATGATTAGCATGTTTCTTTGGTAATCTATCGAGGGAATCTCTAATGAGATAGATAATTTGACATTCGATTTTATCTGGAAAGGATGTTTGGTCGTGATTTTCAATTGCGGGTATGTCAAAGTTGCCAAAAGCAAAAGTCTGGAGTGATACCAATTCTTTAACGATCTCCAACATAAGTTCACAAACCTGAGAAGAGAATCCATTTAACAGCTCCTCTTTTTTGTTAGAGATTACATTAGCCAGTTGATATGACTCAAAAATAGATTCAGCTTTTTCAAAGTAGTCAGAAGTTATTCTGTAGGAAAAAAGAATCCTCACCACTTCAACTACAAGACTATCTTCCTTTTCTTCAAGTACCCTTGTTACTAATTGATCAAAATCATGGCCTATAAAATTGTGTTTACTGATCTTGATATAAGCCTTAATTAATTGTAAATGATTTATTGTCAAATGTCCATTAGGAAGCGAGCAAATAATTTTAAATAGAATATAATCGGTATAATAGTTTTCTATCCTCGTTGAATTCGCTTTTCTATGAGAGGAAATGCCCTCTACTATTTTAACGAGTAAATTAGATATCTCTGGATCGTTAGTTTTATAATTCTCAACTGCTACACTTTCTAAATATTTTAATACTCCCCAGAAAGGCATTGAAAAAGAGCCTGGATTTTCTTTTGACTCAATAGGCTCAGGGTTTGATGCACCATCAAAATAACCTACGTTGTAGAGATGTTTAAGCCATTTTGCTGATTTTAAGTAACTAAAAAAGTATACAAACCTAGATTCTTGCTTAAGTAGATTTGGTAAGGTTGCAATTATTTCTCGAGTTGGCTCTTTTTCAATAATTGAATCCAATCGATCAGCTATGGCATAGTAATTACCGACCAAATATTCCAGGACGTCTACAAAATTATTCCAATAATGATCAAATGCTATTTTCTCTCTTGGGTTCTTCCAAACTCCATGTCTATGAGCGTACTTTGGAAATTCTTTGGCTGTCGAATGCCACTTCTTCACTAACTCATTTTCTTCTTTAATGCCTAATGAATTTAAAATAGATTCCTTATGTCCTTGTTTTTGATTTATTGGCCTTGAGCAAGCTTCACAGATTTTATTTTCCTCAGAGGTGGAAGGAGCTAAGATGTCTCGTAACCCACTTTCAATTTCTCTCGACAAATGACTTAGAAGGTACGGTTTCGTTTCAATATCAAGTTTGGAAATAGCTACTGCATCTTGAAAAAAAACCGCTATCTCTGCCCCTATTGATTTCAAACCTCTATGAATTTGATTTTCTCTTTCTGTCATGGGAGATATTTTTTCCAATTACCCAAATTTACGTCTCCCTCTCCTTTGTTGGTGTTCTAAATCAACAAACTACACCCGCTTCAACTCACCCGCCCTATCCATTCTAGCTCTAAGCTCCACTTCTTCAAACGATACTTTAGTAGCCTTTAAAGAATACAACAGAAAGCGCACTTCTTTTACATGCACGGTATCATCGGCTTCACTTAAACGATAGAGGTGTACGAAGGCCGTCAGCTTTTCTTCTTCGGTGCAGTGATTAAACAGCTCCACGCCTTTCTCAAAAATCTGTCGCTCGGGTTTGCCCAAGATGCTTTCTTCAAAATCGTCAAAGATCCAATCGGGTATTTTTTCAACCAGTTTGATTTTGCGTATGGCCACTTTCTCCAGGTGGCCTACTTCGCCATCGGCCTTCGCCAGCAAATGCACAAAATGGAGAAGGCCCAACTGAAAAAATATTTTTCGTTCCGGCAGATGTTGCTGTGATGCTTTCATAGCGTCTCCATTTTAAAATCTTCACTCGTTAATCATCCCTTTCGCTTCCTCTATTCTCTTCTCGGTCATCATCACCGAGTCGGCCAGTGTATTGATTTCTAAAATTGTTTTTTCAATGTGTCCTTCCACGTTCTCTTTCTTTTCAAAGGCCTTCCTTATGTGTTGCAGCTCCTCCTCATTGGGCAGCATGCGGAATTCTTTTATCTGAAGAACGATTTCGTCTTCGGCTATCTCAAACTGCTGGTGTAGTTTTATCAGGTTTTCACTTAACACGTCTACCGATTTTTTATAGGTGTTTAGTTTTTTATGACTTCGCGTCATCGTCTGCATGGCCTTTTCTTTTTCTTGCTGATGGCTGCAGCCGAGCAAAGTCAAAACAAGTAATACGGTGATCAAAAATGTTTTCATAGAAATAAATAGTGAGGCTCCAATCCGGGAGCTTGAACCGGATAGGAAAGGTACAGTGGCCGTTATTGCCGGGAAACGGGAAAAACCCCGTTTCGGAGGGGGAAAAACCCCGTTGTTTTTGTGGGAATTATTGTGTAGGAGTTGGATGTCGGTAAAGTCATTGCGGGACTGCCAGAAGTTTGTAGAGCGTAGCGAAAGACTATTTGAATCAGTACCCGCAATCCCGACAAGGAAGGGATTAGAAGCAATGAAAAGCGTTGCTTGTTTTTCGGGATTCCGGGTCAAACAACGGTCATCGTCTTTGTCGTAAAAATTGCGCGTGCCCGGAATGACAGTTCAATTTTTAATACTTGATCGTCACGACAGTGCCCGGTCGAGGCATGGTGATATAATCGGTAAGGGAAGAATTGTCTTCCAGGCGAGTCAAAACATTATCGATATCGATACAAATGCTTATTTAAAGGGAAAAGGTAATACCCCTTCTGTTCTTACTTTGGGACCAACCAACACAGGGTTTTGATTGTATTCCAAATCTTTTAGTTGTTTGGCGGTCAGCCTCATCAAATTTTCAAACGATACTTTTTTACCCTTCCTCAACTCTTGCCTCAAAATAGTGGTAAGCGAATAGGTGAATGCACCATAGGACGTTACTCCATGTCGGTATTCGTAGGCCGATTCGTTTTCGCGACACGCTTCCAATATGACAGGCATATAAGGACCCGATGCCCCGTATTTTTTCCTGGCCTTTTCAAATTCTCTCACCTCGCTCCAAAGAGGAAAGGCTCTACCAAGTTTATTTGTTTTTCCATTCACTCCGTTGTATACGGAATTGCCTTTGGCTTTATTTTTAAAATATCTTTTCCCTTTTAATTTTAGATTTCGCTCTATCCACATCTCTTTTTCTTCATCCCATTTTATTTCGCGATGACGGATATCATCGGGAGGATTTAATCCTTTTGCCATCATACCATTACCGCGCGTCAACCCACCGGAATGACAACAATCAAAAACCGAAATAAAGTTTACGTCTTTGGAAAGCTGGCTATACAATTCCAGAAATTCTTTGTCTGTATAAGCATGCTCTAATGTCCAATCAAAATCATAGGGCACCAAACATTCATCGTTGCTATCGATCTCATAGTTGGCATGCGAGGAAGGAATTTGGGCACCGTGTCCGCTATAAAAGAAGAAACGTAAATCACCTTCCCGGGCATCGCTTAACAGCCACTCTAGTCGAGTGCGAATATTTTTAGCGGTAGCGCGCTCATTAAGTGTAACTCTTATTTCCTGAGGTGAAAAACCGGCTTCCTGCAAGATCTCACTCATCCGGAAGACATCGTTTACACAACCTTCTAACGGAGTGTGTCCTTCAGGGTAATCGTTGATGCCAATGAGTAATGCTTTTCGATTGGTTTTTCTTCCTCTTGATAGTTTTCCGGCTGACCGCGAACCCGGTGCGTTGATTGAAAACGAACGAGCGACACGAGCACTGCTTTGTACCACTACCACAGGCCAGGCCTGAGTCACGGCATTGTCGTGACTCATGTATTCAAGTACTTCGTGATTGATGATGCGCAATTCAAATGGAGTTTCCACCTGTAAAAAATTAGCAGCATTGATGATGATGCTTCGCGAGG